>JBMOIW010000022.1:0-24188 GCA_049317145.1 Acidimicrobiia bacterium | reverse complement strand
CCGCTGCTGAACTCATGTGACGCATCCATTGTCATCCTGATGGACCGTTCAACGAGCATCGGAACTGGAGCGAATGGCGCCTCGAACGTCGCAAGTACCAAAGAGGCCGTCAAGAGCTACGTCCGTGCGCTGCCCTCTGCGCCAAATATCAAGCTGACCATTCTTCCGTTCGCAACCGACGTGGGTTGGGGTTACGCCACCGCCGATGATCCCCAAGCACCGAACGGGGCCCTTTCCAACACGACACGTGCCAATGCTCAAGCCATTGTGGACACGATCCCCTTCTTTCGCAGCAACCATCCCGATGAGGAAAAAAAGAAGGCGAACTGGAACGGATACGTCGACGACACGTACGGCTACCGCTTCCGTCCGGGTGCCGGCGACTACCCCAGCGTTGTCAATCCTCCACTTCCGGGGGACACCAACTGGGAGCTTGCGCTCAACTCGGCCAAGAGCTGGCATCTGAAAAACGGAAACCCCAACAAGCTCACCATCATGCTCACCGATGGCGAGCCGACTTGGAACGAGTCAACGTTCAACGCAATGACGATGAGCACCTATGGCTTCGATCCTGAGGATCTGTGGTTTGGAGCAGTTGCGGCCAACGGCGTCAAAGCAGTGGGCTCGCGAATCATTGCGGTGCAATCTGGTAACTACAAGCAAAACATGAATGGACACGTTGGCTACAACTCTGCCAACACGCTCTCCCCGATTTCAGGACCAGCAAACGGTGCAGCCGCAGTGCAGGGCACCGACTTCTTCCTTTCGAACTTCTCGACCATTGCATCGCAGCTCTCGCAACTCGGAGCAGCGACGTGTACGCCGGAGCCCCCGCCGACCACCACCGTCCCGCCGACCACCACCGTCCCGCCGACCACCACCGTCCCGCCGACCACCACCACGACGGTAACCGTCCCACCGACCACGACCGTCCCGCCGACCACCACCACGACGATTCCCAAGTCGCCCGGCATCAGGATCGTCAAGACTGCCGATAAAGCAGTCGCCAAAGAAGGCGACACCGTTACCTACTCGTTCGTGGTTTCCAACACCGGCACGGCCGACCTCACGTCGGTGACCGTAACGGACGACAAACTCGGAACCATCGGAACCATTCCTGCGTTGGCGGCCGGTGCTTCGGCTTCGGCGTTGACCAAGACCTTTGTGGTTCCCGCAGGATCGGGTGTCGTTACCAACGTTGCAAGTGCCTGTGGAACGGCGGCCGGCGCACCGGCACCGATCTGCAGCACCGCGACACACACCTTGAACATCGCTCGCATTGCGCTTGACAAGACTTCGAGCAAAAATACTGCTGGCGTGGGTTCGACCGTCACCTACTCATTCAAGGTGACCAACACCGGCACCATTGCACTCGCACCAGTCACCGTGACGGACGACAAGCTCGGGTCAATCGGAACCATTGCGAGCATGACACCTGGCGAAGTGAAGACCCTGACAAAGAACTTCACCGTTCCGGCTGGTTCAACGTCGATCACCAATGTTGGCACCGCGTGTGGCACTGCAAGCGCCGTCAGCGTATGCGCCACCGACAATCACACACTGGATGTGCTTGCCCTCACGCTCGAAAAGACTGCCTCTGCGAACGCAGCCCAAATTGGTTCGACCGTGACCTACACATTCAAGGTAACGAACACCGGCTCTGCGACCCTCACAAACATCGCCGTTGAAGACGACAAGCTCGGACCGATTTCGGTGATCAGTTCGCTCCAATCCGGCCAGTCCGTGTCACTGCAGAAGAACTTTGTCGTACCTGCAGGCACAACTGCGGCGATCACGAACACCGCCACCGCATGCGTCGTCACCACGGGCAACCCAACGCCGATCTGCGCCACCGACAATCACACGCTCGAAATCCTCAACATCGGGCTGATCAAAACGGCAAGCGTTCCAACAGCAACAGTCGGCACGACGGTGACCTACACCTACATCGTGACAAACACCGGAACGGCAACACTGAGCAACCTCACGCTCTCCGACGACAAACTCGGCAAGGTCACGCTCGCCAAGACCACGCTGACGAAGAACGAGAGCACTACGGGAACTGCGCAATACATAGTTCTGGCGGCCGACGCCAATACGACGATCGTCAACACGGCGACCGTGAGCGGGAAAGGTCCGAACAACGAGACGGTAACGACTACTGCCAAAGCGAACGTCGCAGTACCCGCCGTTCAGGGGACGGTCGTAACGCAACCGCCTACGCCGACGACGACCATACCGACCCCCGAGGTCAAGGGCACTTCCCTTGCCTTCACCGGCTCGGAAAGCACCCAACTCCTCCTCTTCGGTGCAATCCTGTTCGGTCTGGGCGTTGCAATCCAGGTTGTGACCCGACTCCGTCGCCGCCGCTCGTCCTTCGAGCACCCCTGGTCCTAGACGACTCTCCAACGAAGTATCGGCCCCGGGAATTTCCCGGGGCCGATTCGCGTCTCACCCCGAAACCGCTACGGAGACCTGAACCAACCCATGCAGGTAACACCACACTGCGCCGACTCACTACCCTGTCCTCGTGTTTGATCGCCTGTCGGCTCTCGCCGAAGAACTCACCCAGCTAGAAACGCGATTGCCGGACCTCTACGCATCCGGCGATCAAAAGACAGCACGAGATGCCGGTCGACGCGTTAGCGAGCTCCGTCCGATCGTCGAGGCATACCAGGCGTACGCCACATGCCAACACGCACTTGACGACGCCCAACAGATGGCCGAATCCGAAACCGACTCCGAAATGCGCACCTACTTGCGCGAAGAAGTCGATGCCCAACGCGCTCGCCTTGCAGAACTCGACGCGGAACTCCGCGAGCTCCTTATTCCGCGCGACCCGAACGATGGCAAGAACGTCATCGTCGAAATTCGCGGCGCCGAGGGCGGCGAAGAAGCCAACATCTGGGCGGGCGACTTGTTTCGCATGTACCAACGCTTTGGCGAACAGCACAAGTGGCGTATGGAAATCCTCAATAGCCAACCCTCCGATATGGGGGGCTTCAAAGAAGTGACGTTCGTTGTCAAAGGTGCCGACGCCTGGGCGCGTCTGAAGTACGAGGCTGGCCCGCATCGCGTGCAACGTGTCCCCGCAACCGAAAGTCAGGGGCGGGTCCATACCAGCGCCGCCACCGTGGCGGTGCTGCCCGAAGCAGAAGAGATCGATGTGCAGATCGATCCCAACGATCTCGAAGTGGATGTCTTTCGCTCTAGCGGACCGGGCGGGCAATCGGTGAACACGACGGACTCCGCAGTACGCCTCACACACAAGCCGACCGGAATTGTGGTGTCGTGTCAGGACGAAAAGAGCCAGCTCCAAAACAAGGACAAAGCGCTGCGCATTTTGCGCGCCCGTCTCCTTCAAGCTGCCGAGGAAGCACGGGAAGCAGAGATGAGCTCCGCGCGAAAGAGTCAGCTCAAATCCGGCGGACGCTCCGAGAAGATCCGTACGTACAACTACAAGGACAACCGTGTCACGGATCACCGGATCGGTCTTACGATCTATTCCCTTGACCAGATCCTCGAGGGACAACTCGACGACATTGTCGACGGACTGACCGCATTTGAGCGTGCGGAACAACTTGCCGCCGAATGAACACCTGGAACGCGCTGCGCGCCGAAACATCGCGCGTTCTCACCAAACTCGGCGCAGATGCCCCAGACCGCGAAGCTGCTTGGATACTCGAAGACGCATCGGGACTCACTGCACTTGAGCTGCACACGCAATCTGACAGCCGTGCACCTGCACGTGTCGTCGCGACCGTACAACGCATGCTCGAACAGCGCGCTGCAGGTATGCCGATTCAATACGTGCTCGGCCACTGGGCATTTCGTGGGCTTGATCTCCTCGTCGATACACGCGTGCTGATTCCCCGACCGGAGACCGAGTGGGTCGTGGAATGCGCGCTTCATGCGCTCGAACCGCTCGGCATCCCCCGCGGGAAGCGCAACCAGTGGACCGGCACCACTACCGAGCACCACATCGTCGATCTCGGAACTGGCAGCGGCGCAATCGCGCTCGCCATGGCGGCCGAACTACCTCACGCGCAGGTATGGGCCACGGAGGTCAGCACCGATGCGCTGACCGTCGCCCGCGCGAATATCGCCGGCACCGGCGCGACCCGTGTGCGCCTCACCGAAGGCTCCTGGTTTGGTGCATTACCGGACGAGCTCCACGGAACCGTTGCGTGCGTTATCAGCAACCCGCCCTACATCGGCGCCTCGGAATGGGAGCTCCTCGACCACAGCGTGCGCGATTTCGAACCACTGACCGCACTCGTCGGCGGTCCCGACGGGTTCGAGGCGATTGCCGAAATTATTTCCGAAGCACCCGAATGGCTCACCCCCGACGGCGTGCTCGTGATCGAATTGGCTTCCCAACAAGACGAACGCGCCCAACGCGCAGCTCGCGACGCAGGATTCACGCGTACGGTTATTGCACCAGATCTCACCGGGCGGGCGCGCGCGCTCATCGCGCACATGTCCGACACAGGCGACCCAAGGAACTCGAATGAATGAACAACTCGACGTCGGTGCAATGCTCGATCGGTTTCGCACGCGCGCAGAGGCGGTAAAGAACCGACCGCTTCCGCCAGTTGCCGGAAAAGAACGCGAACGATTCCTCGAGCAAGCACAAACCGACTTCTTGGATTACGCGCTCATCGGCGATGCCCAATGGGAATTCGTCGACGGTACGCTCGTCTTGCGAATCGCGCTCGGGAACGACGCAACGGAGTGACTGCACTCCGAGCAGCGAAGAAACGGCGGCGCTCAGCCGCCAGCAGCGATCACTGCGTCACATGCCCGCTGCACGGAAGCCGCCGATGCAGGCACCAACGGTAAGCGCACGTCGGGAGTCGGTATCGCCCCAAGCGCGTGGAGCACCCCTTTAAAGACCGCGGGGTTCGGCTCTGCGAATCCCGCAGCGACCACGGGCAGCAACGCTTCGGCGTGTTGGCGCGCATCGTCGATCTTGCCGCTGAGTCCACACTCGACCATGGCTACAAACCGATCGGTACACAAGTGTGCGGACGCAGCGATTGCGCCCTGTCCGCCCATCAATACTGTCGGCAAGATGTACGCATCGTCACCGCTGAGCACGGACAGCGACGCCGGTGCTTCGGCCAGGACGCGCAATGTGTCCTCGTCAAGGGCGCCGACGGCTTGCTTGAGTCCAATGACGTTCGGTAACGCCGCAACTTCGAGGATGGTGCTCGCCGACATGTTGCGACCGGTGCGCGCCGGGATGTTGTACACAACCACCGGTACCGAAGTTGCCTCAGCGATCGCACGGAAATGCGCCACAATGCCGGCCTCCGATGGGCGAACGTAATACGGAGCCACAATCAGCACGGCGCGCAAGCCCGGGGTTGCGGCGACTGCTTCAATAGCTCCAATGGTGGCGGCCGTGCTATTCGATCCGGCACCAACAATGAGCTCAAGCTGACGCTCGCGGCACGCGGCGGCGGTGACGTCGATCACGCGTTGCTTCTCGTCGGGGGACAGCGTCGCCGGCTCGCCCGTCGTGCCCAGCGTCACAATCCCGGCGACCCCCGCATCGGCGTACCGGTGCACCAATGCGACGATCGCATCGGCGGCGATCGAGCCACCGGACGCAAACGGAGTGATCAGCGGAACGTAGACACCACGGAGCTCGGATTGCATGTTCCCAGGCTACCGGGTTTCGCAGCACCAGACCCGTACGATGAGGGACGTGACCTGGCAGTTTCTCTTGACCATTGCGCTTGGGTTTGCGACCGGAGTCATATCCGGCGCATTCGGCATTGGCGGCGCCACCATCTCGACCCCGGGAATTCGCGTGTTGGGAGCTACCCCCCTTGAAGGCGTTGGCTCCACGATGCCTTGCATCTTGCCCTCGGCGATTACCAGCATGATTCGCTACCACAAGGCCGGTCTCATTCGCGTTCCTGTCGTGGCCTGGACCGCCTCCGCCGGTGCAGTGTTTGCGATTGGGGGCGCACTGTTAAGTCGCGAAGTACCGGGCAATGGCCATCTACTGATGATTGCTACCGCCGCACTGTTGTTCCTTAATGCGTGCAACATGGCGCGTACTCCTCGCGCGAATCTCGCCGAAGGAGAAACCACGCGCTCACCGAAACCAACACCTGCGCTTCCGCTCCTGATCATCGGAGTGCTCGCCGGCACGCTCTCGGGAATCTTGGGAATCGGTGGCGGAGTGCTCATGGTGCCGCTTTTCGTGCGCTGGATTCGCCTCACAGTAAAAGAAGCAGTCGCCGCATCTATTGCGTGTGTGGGGATCATTGCCGTCCCTGGAATTGTCACGCATCAACTCCTGGGAAACATCAACTGGACGTATGCGCTCGGCCTCATGATTGCGATTGTCCCGGGCGCATGGCTTGGTGCATCACTTGCGGTGCGCGCGCAAGAACAACACCTGCGCATCGCGGTTGCAGGAGTCCTTGGCCTCATTGCAATCGGATATGCAATCGGTGAAATCGCAAGTTGGCTCCACTAAACCAACGTCATTCGTCGCGCAGTGCACACGCCCGAAGAAACACGGAATCCATCATCCGTTCGGTGAGTCGACCAGTGAACGTGTTTTGCTGACTGGGATGAAAACAACCCAAGATCACTCCAGCATCCGTCACCACTTCGATTCCATGACCAAAGCGTGGCCGCGGCTTGGGAAGTTCGAGCCAAGTGCCAAGCACGCGCCATAACGCCGCGTACGCAAAGCCGCCGAGCGCCACGAACACTTGCGCGCGCCGCAACAACGCAAGCTCACGTACGAGAAACGATTGACATCGATCGCGCTCGTCAACCGCGGGAGCGTTGTCCGGCGGTGCGCACCGAACTGCCGACGTGACATACGCGTCAACCAGTTTCAGACCGTCAGTGCGACTCGCCGATGTGGGTTGGTTTGCCAGTCCGCATCGATACAACGACGCGAAGAGAAAGTCTCCGGACCGGTCGCCGGTGAACATTCGGCCGGTGCGGTTGGCGCCATGCGCACCGGGCGCCAGGCCGACACAGACGATGCGGGCACGGGGATCACCGAACCCAGGGACCGGTCGAGCCCAATACTCAGAGTCCACAAACCGCTTCGGTGCGTGTTCGGCCGCATGGGTACGCCACGCAACAAGGCGAGGGCACGCAGCACAGGAAGCAATTTCGTTCGCGAGATCGGTGAATGCCGTCACGGCACGTGATCCTAGGGAAGGCACCAAGATGCCGTAGCGCCGGGTACCCTGCTGCGGTGCGAATTCGCTTGATTGTTAACGAGCACGCGTCGTCCGTTACTCCGACGCGCCGGATGATTGTCGAAAAGGCGCTCGACGCAGATCACGAACTCGAAGTGGTCACCACTCGCGAGCGGGGCCACGCCACCGACCTCGCTGCGGACGCTGCGACCACCGGCGTTGACGTGGTTGTTGTCCTCGCCGGAGACGGCACGCTCAACGAGGCAGCGAACGGACTTCTTGGTACGCACACTGCACTCACGCCGCTACCGGGCGGATCCACGAGTGTGTTTGCACGCATCCTCGGATATTCGACCGACACCATCGAAGCGCTCGGCCAGTTGCTGTACGCGCTCGAAGCCCGCCGCATCATCCCCGTCGGGATCGGCAGCATCAATGGGCGAGCCTTTCTTTGCCATGCGGGGATCGGGTTTGATGCCGCCGTTATCGAACGCATCGAGCGCCGAGCTGCGCTCAAGCGCGTCGTCGGTCACCCGGCGTTTGTCGGAACTGCATTCGACACTTGGTTCCGCCGATTCGATCGGGCGCGGACGCGCTTTTCTCTGGAGATTGCTGGAGAAACAATCGACGATGTCGGCCTCGCAATCGTTGAGAACACCGACCCGTACACGTTCCTCGGAAACCGCCCAGTTCGTCTCGAACCGCGGGCAAAACTCGATACCCCATTTGGGGTGCTCGCTTTACGTCGGATCCGCCTAACCCAGGTCTTGCGAACGAGCGTCGGCGCGCTCAGCACCGACCGCCTTTTCGAGCACCATCACGACGTCCTACGCCGGTTTCCGGTTAGCTCCGTCACCGTTAGGGCGAAAACCCCGGTGCCGTATCAAATTGACGGCGAATACCTGGGCGTAAGTAACGCACTCGATGTGCAGTACCACGCCGATGCTCTACGGGTCGTCCGACCTTAGACCCGCCCGAGCGCGCGACGCGCGCCTGCGATGTCATCCGTAATTGCATGCTGAGCACCGTACCGCTCGAGCAGCTGGAGTGCGACTGCGTCGTTCACGGTCCACACCGTGCACGCAATGTTGTGGTCATTCGTAGACGCCAAAAACGCCGGCCAATCCGAGGCATCCAAACATTCAATGTTGGGGTGTATTGCCGTGTGGTTGCGCTCGCGTACAATGCCGAGCGCGACCTCGGGCTGCATGCCGACACCGACGAGCCAACCGGTTCGAGTCGTCGGATCGAGTGCACGGTACGCGTCGATGGTCGCAAGATTGAACGATGAAACAATGACGTCGTCACTTCCGCGGGACTGCAACAGCTCCGCCAACATCGCTGCGACGCGATGGTCCACATCGAAGTCTTCGTCGGTCGGCATGTTCTTGATTTCGATGTTGCAGCAATACCCCTGACAGTGATCCAGCGTTGCTGCCAGCGTCGGGATGTCGGGCCGAAGCCGCTGCACCTCATCGAAGCCACGTTCCGCAATGAGGCCAACACCGGCCGCCACGGCGTCGTGATGCACCACCAGAACACCGTCACGGGTTCGATGAACATCACATTCGATCCCGTTGGCCCCGATTGTGAACGCTCGATCAAACGCGGCGAGCGTGTTCTCCACCACCGGCGCGCTGGAACCGTCCGTTTCGCCCCGCCACGCTCCTCGGTGTGCAAGAAGATCCACGCTCTGTGATCCTTTTTCTAAAAGTCCTGCTCAGAGGTCTTGCGCCGCCGTGCACAAACCCCTAGCTTGTCTCCTCGGCCCGAGGCCCAGAAACGGACTTCGACCTTCGTGAACGTGCGCACGATCCACTTCCCTGATGACGCACGAGTGGTAACTGGAGGAACTGTGGCCCTTACATGGGTACGTACACACGACTGGGACGCCGAAAACTGGCGTGACCGCGCGCTTTGTCGCGACTCGAACGCTGAATTATTTTTCCCGATCGGAAGCACCGGCCAGGCGCTGGACATGATCGAAGCAGCCAGAGAAATCTGCAACGAATGCACCGCGAAGGCCCAATGTTTGGAGTTTGCGCTCCAGACCAACCAGGAGGCCGGGATCTGGGGTGGCTCGACCGAAGAAGAGCGCCGTGCCATTCGCAAAATGTGGGCAGAAGAAGCCGATCGCGAGGCCGCAACCGTTTCGGCCTGAGCATCGCCCCTCGTTCGGACTTTGAACACTGTGCAAGACGCCTGGGCCCTCCGCCCAGGCGTTTTCGCGTGTCTCATCACGGTAATGGGCCCACCCGGACCGGAACGTGCACGTGCCAGCGCGTCCCCCCGCTCGACTCCACGCGCAACGTTCCGGCGAGTTCGCCCGTCACGAGCACACGGACAATCGAAAGTCCAAGACCAGATGCATCCTCCAACGAGAAATCTGCGGGAAGCCCTACCCCATTGTCGCCAACGAAAACGTCGAGGGCGGTCGACGTCCGCGTAAACGAAATGGTGATCGTTGCCTCCAACGCACTCGGCGCAAACGCATGATCAACCGCGTTTTGCATGAGCTCGTTCAGCACCACCGCCAGCGGCGTCGCCACTTCCCCGGGAAGGTCACCGGCATCTCCTTCGATCTCGAACCTCACCGGTCGCTCGTCACTCGAGACGGTCTCCTCGACGAGACGTACCAGCGGCCGAACAATCGCGTTGAACTCGACGAAATCGTTCGCTTCGCGAGCCAAGGTTTCGTGCACGATTGCAATAGAACGAATGCGCTGCTCTGAATCGCGTAGCGCTTGTTGCGCTTCTTCGGACTTCGTCCGGCGCTCCTGCAATCGCAGCAACGCCGCAATTGTCTGTAGGTTGTTTTTCACTCGGTGGTGCACCTCGCGAATCGTTGCGTCCTTGGAGAGCAAAAGTCGGTCGCGTCGACGCAAATCGGTCACGTTGCGCAACATCAGCACGCATCCAGTGCTGCGGCGCTCAGAAAACAGGGGAATTGCGCGCGCCAGCACCGCAACCTCGCCGCGCTCGATCTCTGCCGTCACCGGAGTCTGCGACCGCACCGCCATATCGACCGCGGTGTCCTCAAAACCGACCTCGGTGAGCGTGATTCCGGATGCATAGGCGTGAATCCCCAAACGGTGGAGTGAGCTCACGGCGTTCGGACTCGCGAAACGAATACGTTTTGCGGGATCCAAGACGATGACGCCATCGCCGACACGCGGTGCGTCCTCGGGCTCAACTTCGTTGATTGCAAACGGATAGGAGCCTTCGGTCACCATGCGCGCAAACCGATCAAATACCTCGAGGTAGGTACGTTCGAGCTCGCCGGGACGTCGTCCGGCCAGCACCGAGGACTCGCGCGTCACCAACGCAAGCATTTCGCCGTTGTGTCGAACGGGGATGCACTCCACTCGCAGTGATTCCTCGCCGCCGAGCATCTTGGTATCGCGAACGCAGATTTCCTTGCGGCGCCAGGTTTCGACGAGTAACGGGCGCTCTGCCGGTTCGACCACCGTGCCGATGAGATCGCGCATGTACGTGGTCTGCCCGGTACTCGGGCGCACCTGTGCGGCAATTACAAAACGTTCTTTCGAGTCGGCCGCCACCGGTACGAACAGCAGCAAGTCCGTAAACGAAAAATCGGCGAGCAAACTCCAACCACCGACGAGCCGTTGCAGATGGGCCAGCGCATCGGCTTCAAGCGCCGTATGGGTCCGAAGAATTTCGGTGAGATTTGCCACAAGCCGGATCGTAGCGACTCCCCGATTACCTCACGAGTCGCGTCTCGCCGCCGACGAGCATCTGGGCCATCTGTGCCAGCCCGCCGAGATCAGAGATGTCGGAACCAAACTGTGGAAGTTCCACGAGCAAGACCCCATGTTGCGCGAGTGTTGCTCGAATCTCTCGTTCTCGAGTCGCCAAGATCGCATAGTCCAGGTACGACTGCGCAAGGGTATGTAACAACCGTTGCGTGCGGGCCGGATCAGCAAACCCGAATGGGATCAGTTGCTCGGAACAGGATTCTGCGCGCTCGGACAACAGCTCCGCAGCCTGACGCGTCTGCGAATCGGTGAGTACCGCAGGCAGGACCCGATTACAGATAACTGCCCCCAATGCGTACCGGCGCCGCGCCAGCTCGGCGCAGAAGGACCTGGCCTCGCGCGCGGGCGCCGGTTCGAGCGCGGTGATGACCACAAACCCGGTGCGGGGGTCATGCAACAACCGCTCGACCTCGTTCGCCCGGGCCACGAAACCGTCGTACATCGACTGAAAATTCACGAAGAACTCGGCAATGTCGGAGAGGAAGGGACCACCGAGCAAACGATCGGCAATCTGCGTAAAGGGTTTGCTCGCGATTGCAAAGACGCGTGCCCCTCGCGTCCCCGTAGCTCGGTATGGGAGCGTGAGCCACCGAATGAGCCGCCCCCCGAAAAACTCTGCCATTCGGCGCGGCGCGTCGAGAAAGTCGAGCGCGTTTCTGCTCGGTGGCGTGTCGACAATTATGCAGTCATAGGTCCCCGAAGCATGAAGCTCAAAGAGACGCTCCATGGCGACGTAATCGTGACTCTGAATAAACCGTGAGGTGATGTTGCTATAGAGAGGGTTTTCGAGGATACGGTTCGCCGTTTCGGCATCGGGAGCATGCCGCAGGACCAGCGCATCCCAGCTCTGTTTCGTGTCGAGCATCGCAACCCATAGTTCGCCCCGCGCCTCAATTCCTGCCGCCTTGAGGAGATCGTCGGGTACGCGTCGTTCGATGTTGCCAATACCCTCAAGTCCGAGTGCATCGGCGAGCCGGCGCGCCGGGTCGATCGTGAGCACGAGTGTTTTCCCGCCCGACTGCAATGCTGCCGCCAAGGCGCTTGCTGCCGCCGTTGAGGTTTTGCCGACGCCCCCGGGACCGCAAAACACCAAGATCTCTTTCGAGACCAGGAGCTGGGAGAACGATTCACTCGTCATAGCTCAGCGTCCAGAGCGTCTGCGATCTGACGCGTGACCCGCCGACCTTCGGATCGAACAAACAACTCCGGGATATACGAAATTGGCACATCCACTGCACGACGAAGCGCATCGAGATACTGCGACCGATCTCGCCGCAAGGCAATGGCGAATTGTGCTGCGGCAAGCACCCCACAAGCAGATGGACCGCCGACTGCGGTGACGACCGCTTTCGGTTCGGGTTCCATCAGCGCGGTAAATAACGGCTCATCTTCGCGCGTCAGCAACTCCGGTAACACCCGATTGACGATGACGCCACCAATCGCAATCGAAAGACGCGCCCGGGCGCGGCTCAGCAAGTCGATGGTCTCGCGCACCGGCATTTCTTCGGCGGTGGTCACGATGACCATCGCAGTAATTGTCGGATCATCGAGAATGTCGAGCATCCACTGCGTCTGCTCTCGCACCGGACCGACTGCGACCAACTCGTCAAGGACTCGAGGTGCGTCGAGTTGCGCCACGATGTGACCGGTGGCCGACGAATCAACAATGACAATGTCCCAGGGTGCTACACCGCGCATTGCTTGGCGCACTTCCCAACAGATCTTCCCCGTGGTAAGGATCTCTTTAACACCCGGCGCTGCAGTAGCAATGAAGTCAAAGGCCTGCGCGACCGGACCGATCCGTCCGACGATCGGAACGCGCAACTGCAAGCGCAGGTACTCGCGCAGCGAGTCCTCGGTGTTCATCGTCATGGTCGAGATCCCCGGGGCAACAACCTCGGGTACGAATCCCACCGGCGCGTGCTGGAACGCTTGCGCGCAATCGCCGTTTGCCTCGCCGGCGATGAGGAGTACTCGTTTGCCTCGCCGGGCAGCCAGCTCCGCGAGCCCAGCCGCAATCGTTGTTTTTCCAACGCCGCCCTTGCCGGTCACATAGACCAGACGACGGTCGAGCACGCCGGCGTGCTCTGTCATGTTCAGACCGAGAACCCGACCTTGCGTCCGTTGTCGCTCTTCGCAATTTCGACGTAGGCGACTTTGGTAGCCGGAATGCCTACCTTGCGTCCCTTATTGTCCACAACCCAAACGATCGGGGACTCGCTCTTTACTGCGTCATCAAAGAGCTTCGCGAGCGACTCAACGTCGTCCCCCTCCATCTCCAGTTCGATTTCCTTGGGAGATTGGGTCACACCGATCTTGACTTCCATCGATCATCCTTCGTCGGGTTTGGTCTGGGAATCGTAGCGAGCGGGCTCCGGGCGCTTGGCGCACGTGCTACCCGAATCGGTCAGACAATTTTGAGTTCCGGGCGGTAAATCTTGCGGGGGGCTAACTCTGTGTCAATCCGCTCGGCAATGGCCCGAATTACCCGGGACGCCTCGTCATCGGGTGCGCTGATCACGATGGGGGCCCCCTCGTCGGCTCCCTCGCGCAACGCCGGCACCAGCGGCACCTGGCCGAGCAACGGAACGTCAAGGTCGTCGGCAAGTTCTTGCCCGCCACCTGAGCCAAAGATGTCGTATGCCTTGCCGTCATCGCCACGGAAATAGCTCATGTTTTCGATGACACCGACCACCGACAAGTTGACTCGCTTCGCCATGTACGCCGCGCGCTGTGCAACCTTTTGTGCTGCGGGCTGCGGGGTCGTGACAATGATCACCTCGGCACGCGGCAAGAACTGCGCCATCGATAGCGCAATATCGCCCGTTCCCGGAGGCATGTCGACCACCAAGAAGTCGGGCTCACCCCAGTGCACGTCGGTGAGGAACTGTTCGAGCGCTTTGTGCAACATCGGTCCGCGCCACACCACTGGCTGATCTTCTCGGGCAAAAAATCCCATGGAGATCAGCGAGACGCCGTGCGCCTCGGGCGGCATGATGACATCGTCGATCAATGTCGGCGGACGATCGACTCCCAACATGCGCGGCATCGAGAATCCCCAGACGTCGGCGTCCACGGCAGCCACGGCATGGCCGCGTTGGGCCAATGCAACTGCCAAGTTGGTGGTGAGCGACGACTTTCCGACGCCACCTTTACCCGACTGAATTGCAATGACGCGCGTGCGCGCGTCGGTAAAGGGATTGCGACGCGCCGGGCCATGACCATGCGCGTCACCGGGAGCGTGCTCGTGATCGTGGCCAGCTTCACCCCGCAACGATGCGGCAAGTGCGGCGCGCTCATCATCGGACATCACCGTGAGCTCGACGGCAACGTCGCGAACATCCGGCAGTGCGCGCACTGCTTCAGTGACGCGGCGCGTGATCTCGGCACGCAACGGACATCCGGCAACGGTCAGCGCAACCGTGACGGCGACGGTGCCTTCGGAAATAGCGATCTGCTTGACCATACCGAGATCGACGATGGATCGATGGATCTCCGGATCTTCGACGGGGCGCAGGGCCTCGAGTACTGCTGCCTCATTGGGCATGAATATCTCCCGGGGGGTTTTCACTACGGCGATAGGTACAATACCCGCATGGTTGCGGAATCCGTCGAGCTCGCCAACTTCTCCCCCGAAGAATTCGATGCCACGGTCCGCGCCGTTACTTCGGCCTTTGGTGATGCGACCCGTCGCGAGATTTACCTGTTTGTCCGAGCCCATACGGACGGTGTGCGCGCCTCGGAGGTAGCGACCGAGTTCTCGCTCCACGCAAACGTTGCCCGCCATCACCTCGAAAAACTTGCGGCCGGCGGATATCTCGACGTCGAATTACAGCGACACGGCGCGAACGGCGCGCCGATCGCGGGGCGCCCGTCGAAGCGCTACCGCGTTTCGACCCAAGGAACTGCGGTACAGCTCCCGTCGCGTCGCGACGATCTCCTGGCAACCCTGCTCGCCCGCGCACTGGAACTGCTTCCCCCCGAACAAGCCGAAACGATGGCGGACGCCGTGGGATACGAGTATGGACGCGCGCTCGCAGAACGTATGGCGCCGGGCGAGGATGCCCTTGGCCGCGGCCAGCGCTCTATGAAGTCGGCGCTTGTGCTGGTTGCCGACGCACTCACCGCGCACGGCTTTGCCGCACACGCCGAAGCGCGCGGACCGCGCCTGCAAATCATCAACGATCACTGCCCGTTTGGCACTGCCGCGCTCGAATATCCCCAGGTTGTGTGTGCAGTCGACAAGGGCATGATCCGCGGCATGCTCGCCGGGTTGGCCGGCGAGACCGAGCCGCACGTCACCGAACGCAAACCGGACGGCGACGCGCAGTGCGTCGTTCAACTGTGACGCGCTGTGCATTATCTCGATTACGCATCACACGCTCCTATTCGTCCTGAGGTTGCTGCCGCAGTCCACGACGCAATGCTGCGCTACGTCGGAGATCCCGGCCGGATACACCATGCGGCGCTCGCCACACGTAGCGCCATTGAGCAGGCTCGCGAACAGGTCGCCAAGAGCCTGGGTGTCACCCAACGAGAAGTGATCTTCACCGCTACCGGGACCGAAGCGGTCAACGCAGCGATCTTCGGAGCTGCGCAACACGGGAGCGTCGTTCGCAGCGCGGTCGAGCACAGCGCCGTTCGTGATGCGCTCCGTCGAGCACCGGTCTCGGAAATTGTCGCACCGGTCGATGGGCTTGGGCGGGTGGACCCCGACGAAATGCTTGGCGCGATCCGTGCCGACACCAAACTGGTCTGCATCCAATTCGCAAACCCCGAAGTTGCAACGCTCCAACCGGTTGCGACCGTTGTCGCCGGTGCACGCGACCGCGGCATCCTCACATTCGTCGATGCCCGACCGGCCTACGGCTATGCCCTGATCGACCTCACTGCGCTCGGCGCGGACCTGTGCGCAATCACTGCGCATACGGCCGGCGGACCTACGGGAATCGGGGCGCTCATCGTGCGCCGAGGATTGCGCATCGAACCACTCATCGTAGGTGGGGCACAAGAACGCGCCCGACGGGCCGGCATGGAACACGTCGCTGGCATCGTTGGGTTTGGAACGCTCGCCGCAACACTCACGCCGGACCAGATCGCCACCGATGCGCTGCGGTACCTCGCCCTGACCGATGCACTTGCTGCGATCGCCACCAACGTGCCTGAGGTGGTCCAATACGGCGATCACGTCGACCGCCTGGCGAACATCGTGTGCTTCGGCGTTGGCGGCGTCGAAGCCGAACCCGTCTTACTCGGGCTCGATCAACGCGGGATTGCAGCCCACTCCGGTTCCGCGTGCAGCAGTGAAATCATCGAACCCTCGCCGGTCCTGGCTGCGATGGGTGTCGACGCAGATCAGTCACTGCGTCTCAGTGTGGGGTGGAACACTACCGACGACGATGTGCGCGCGTTCGCACGCGCATTTCCAGAGGTTGTCGCAAGCTTGCGTGCACTCCGCCTGGAGCACACACCAAACGCTTAATGCTCGCTTGACCGCAGGACGTTTAACGCGGAACCAGCGCGGAACCACCCGATCTGTTCGTCGGACATCGTGTGGTTGGTCTGAATCTCTTCTCGCGTCCCGTCGGCATGCGTCAACACGACGGTGATGGGACGACCCGGAGCCAACCCATCGAGACCCAACACGTCGATGCGATCGTCCCACTGCACCCGTTCGTAATCGGCCGGATTGGCAAACGTCAGCGGTAAGACTCCTTGCTTCTTGAGGTTTGCTTCGTGGATACGCGCAAAGGAACGGCTGATGATCACTCGGCCATTCATGTAGCGCGGTTCCATGGCTGCGTGTTCGCGCGACGATCCTTCGCCATAGTTTTCGTCGCCAATGGCGACCCAGGCGATGCCCGCATCCCGATACGCGCGAGCAAGGTCCGGCAGCGTCTGTACCGAGCCGTCACGTACGTCACGGCCATGCCCCGGCTGATCCGGAGCGAACGCGTTGTTGGCTCCGAGGAACATGTTCTGACAAATGTTCTCGAGATGTCCGCGATACTTCAGCCACTTCCCGGCCGGCGAGATGTGGTCCGTCGTGCATTTACCGGTTGCTTTGAGCAACACGGCCAAACCGGTGTAATCCTGGCCATCCCATGCCGCAAATGGTTCGAGCCGTTGCAACCGATCGCTGGTCGGCGCAATCACAACATCGACCGAACCACCGTCCTCTGCCGGGGCAACAAAGCCCGAGGCGCCAGGGTCGAATCCTTGGTTCGGGAGTTCGTCGGCGACGGGGGCCTGCAACTGCACGGTTGTCCCATCCGGCGCAGTCAACGGTTCATTCACGAAGTCGACATCGAGGCGTCCGGTGAGCGCCATTGCGACAACCGTCTCCGGCGATCCGATGAAACTCAACGTCTCGGCATTTCCGTCGTTGCGCGCGGGGAAGTTGCGGTTGAACGAGCTGACGATCGTGTTGCGCTCACCCGGTTGAATGTCGTCGCGCTGCCACTGCCCGATGCACGGACCACACGCGTTGGCCAGCACGGTTGCCCCAATCGCTTCAAGATCGGCGAGGAGGCCATCACGTTCGATCGTGGCGCGCACCTGTTCCGAGCCGGGTGTGATGTACAGCGGGGTTTTCACGCGCAAACCTACCGCAGTTGCCTGACGCGCCAGGTTGGCGGCCCGCCCGATGTCTTCGTAGGACGAGTTCGTGCACGATCCAACGAGTGCACTGCTGATTTCGAGCGGGTACCCCTCGGCGTGCGCCGCGGCCTTGACCGCGCTGATCGGTCGATCAAGGTCGGGGGTGTGCGGACCGACCAAGTGCGGCTCGAGCTCCGAGAGATTGATGTCAATGACCTTGTCGTATACCGATTCTGGGTTTGCTTCAACGTAAGGATCGTTGCGGAGATACTCCGCCATCGCATCGGCCAAATCGGCAATTTCGTCGCGCTGCGTTGCCCGCAGATACGCCGCCGAACGCCCGTCATACGGAAACAACGAACACGTTGCACCGATTTCGGCACCCATGTTGCAGATAGTTGCCTTCCCCGTTGCAGAGATTGAGGCAACGCCGGGACCGAAGTATTCGACAATCGCGCCCGTCCCGCCCTTCACGGTCAAGATCCCTGCGACTTTGAGAATCACGTCTTTCGCGGACGCCCAGCCCGAAAGTTCACCAGTAAGGCGCACGCCGATCAGCTTGGGTACGCGCGTGTTGTAGGGCCACCCCGCCATCACGTCGACGGCATCGGCACCACCCACTCCGATCGCAATCATCGATAGCCCACCGGCATTCGGCGTGTGGCTGTCGGTTCCGATCATCATGCCGCCCGGGAACGCATACTGCTCGAGTACGACTTGATGGATGATGCCGGAGCCGGGTTTCCAGAACCCAATTCCATATTTCGCCGAAACGGTGCGCAAAAACTCGTAGACCTCGCTATTGATATCGAGCGCAGTGCGCAGGTCGATGTCCGCGCCAACACGCGCTTGGATCAAGTGATCGCAGTGCACCGTGGTGGGCACCGCAACTTCTGGCAACCCTGCAGTCATGAACTGCAGCAACGCCATCTGCGCGGTTGCGTCCTGCATCGCCACTCGGTCCGGACGGTAGTCGGCGTAATCGACACCGCGCCCCACTCCGACGGTCGCCGGATCGTCGGCGTGGGCGAACAAGATTTTCTCGGCAAAGGTCAGCCCCCGACCCATGCGTTCACGACCCAATGCAACCCGCTCAGGGAACTGGGCGTAGACCCGCTTGATGAGTTCGACCGCGGTAGTGGACGCGACAGCCATGTTGCTCCTTTGCTTCGTTGCCCTAAGGCTAGGCGCGTCGCGCGCGAACCTTCGCGCTAGCGCGAAGAATTACTGGCGAGCCGGACACGAGCGTCACGAAAGGCCGGAGGCCCATCGAGCACGCGGCCCAACACGCGCGCCAGCGCCCACAACACCGGCCGAAGTGCCGGAGCGGCGACCGGCGCCCACGCAACGTTGTACATCTCGCGCGCTACTCGCGGCAGCGACGCAATTGCGCCAGCAACTGGCAGCGCCCACAATGGTCGTAACGCCAAGTGCATCGGCGGCGCAAGCACCATCTTCATTCCGTCAACCGCCTCGGGCGTGAGCGCCAGCCCTCCAACGGTGGCGAAGTAGTCCCGGAGGTCGCGCATGGAGCGCGGCACCATCGACGCCGGCGTGCCGATCAGCTCCGCGGAAATCGCCATTTCCGCAACGTAACGATCGGCATCGTGCGCGCTCAACGAGCCACCAAATCGACGATACGCGTCGACAAACGAATGCACTTCGACGGCATGCACCCAGACCAACAATTCGGGGTCGTCCGCCCGATACGGCCGCCCGAACGCATCAACGCCGCGCACCTGCGCATGAATCTTGCGCACCTGCGCGGCCGCCGCGTCGACACTCGGCCGGTCTCCGAACACCACGGTCGACACAAACTGCGAGGTACGTTCGAGGCGACCCCACGGATCGCCGCGATAATCCGAGAACTGCGCAACGCCCGCCATTGCCCGCGGCTCAAGGGCCTGAACGAGCAGGGCTCGTAATCCCCCGACGAGCAACGCTGGGTCGCGATGCAATCGCCACGCAACGCTGTTCGGACCGAAATAGCCTTCGTCCGGCGTAGAGGCAGGCATCGCGACCACTGTCGTCTCCTCCGCGTCTACTCGGCGGGCCGTTCTTCGATGACGACCGATTCCATCCGATCGCCGACTTCGGTTCCGAGCGCAACGTCCATGCCTTCGGCGACGTAGCCGAAGAGGTTGTACGCCGGGGTGAGGGCACGCCGACAATCTTCAATGCATATAAAGAACTGCGAACCATTCGTATCGGGGCCGGCGTTCGCCATCGCAACTGCGCCCAAGGTGTACTCACCCTTTACCGGCTCATCGGCAAAGCGATATCCCGGGCCACCGGTTCCGTTTCCGGTCGGGCATCCGCCCTGGATCACGAAGCCCGGAACAACGCGGTGAAAGGTCAGTCCGTCGTAGAAACCGTCACGTGCCAGCGACACAAAGTTGTTCACCGTGTTCGGTGCGAGCGACGGGTCCAAATCCATGACGATCGTTCCACGATTGGTCGTGATCGTCGCTCGGTACATGGAGCCTTCGTTGATGGTGAACTCAGGGGCACTGGCCATAGGTCCTCACTTGGTTGCGGAATTGGTCGGAACGGTAGTCGCTCCGGCCGCCAGCGTCTGGCGGGCGCTCGAGAGCACCGAGCGCACTTGCTCCGCCATTGGGCTATCAGGCGCGAGCTGAAGGTAGCGCTCAAAGTCGGAAATCGCCGCACCGGGACTGTTCTTCCCGCGGTATTGGACCATTCCCCGAAAGAAATATGCATCGGGGTAGCCGGGATCGAGCGCGATTGCTGCGTTCAGTCGATCCAACGCTCGATCATTGAGACCCGCCAGGTAGGTAATCCAACCGGAATACGCGCGCGACTCCGGATCAGCAGGATCACGTACCGCCACCGCATCGAACTCGCGCAGTGCATCTGCGTATTGCTGTTGTTGCATGTAGTAGCGAGCGAGGGCACGACGTGCGTTCGCGCTCTCAGGATTACGCGCCACGTCGTCTTGGAGGAGTTGCAGCTGTTGCGTTGGCGAAATCTGCGGCGCACCGCCGGTGAGAATGTCGTTCCTTCCCCGATCACGGAGCGCACCCCATAACACGACGCCAGTAATGACAAAGAGCGCCACAACGGCTGCCGATACAACTGCTGCTCGAGACTTGGACCGTCTTGGAGGTACTCCTCGCGCCGATTTCTGCTCGGCTTCGAGCATTCGCAAGACTGCGGCCGCGCGCGCGGTGTAGTCATCGCTGAGCCGACGATAGGTCACTTCGTCGATCGCATCGGCGTCGCGTTCACGATCTAAATCGCGAATCGACGCCAGCAAAAACTCGCGCTCCGCTTCGAGCTCCTCGACGATTTGCTCCGGGCCAACGCTCGTTGTCACTGCCCATTCCTCGCGCCGAGTGCCGCCGCAACGACCGCCCGATCTGCCTCCGACGCCGCTTCCTGTTTGCGCCGGGCCGCACGTCCGATCACTACGCCGATTGCAACGAGTCCGACCAGGACCACCACCACCGGTAGCCACCAAACGACGCGTGATTGTGGTTCTTGCAGAACGAACTCGCCATATCGCGCAACGAATGCGTCGCGGATCTGCGCATCGCTTTCGCCAGCATCAATCCGCCGGCGAATCTCGGTCTTCATTGCAACTGCCGTCGTCGTACGGCTCTCGGCGACACTCAGCCCCTGACATTCAAGACAACGCAGCTGCGTTGCAAGTGCACGCGTTCGCGCATCCGGAGTTTGTGTAGCGCGGTCCGACAGTGCAGCAACCGTTAACGCAACGATGACGACAACCAGTAATGCGAACCACGGCCACCACACGCGCATTCGGCTCATCGCTGCGGCCTGAGCCTCGTCGGTCATCGCGCGCACACCCCTTTCGCACACGCCAACATCGCTTCCAAATCGGCGACCGACACTGCACCGAACTGCTGCGCAACGACTTTGCCACTCCGATCGATTGCGTACGTTTCGGGTTGTCCCGTTGTCCCAAAATCGATGGCGGCACGGGCGTCAGGATCGAATGCCACCGGCCACAAAATGCTCTTGTCCTTGACGTACCGCCGGACTGCGTCTTCGGTGTCATCACGAACAATGCCGACCAGCAGGACGTCTGATTCGCCCGCGTGGTTGGCGGCAAAGTCGCGGAGTGCCGGGAGTTCCTGCTGACACGGGATGCACCAGGTATTCCAAAAATTGATCAGCACAGCCTTGCCGGCAAACTCCCGTGACGTCAGGTCGGTGCCGTCGAGCCGGGTCAGAGACACCGCAGGCGCTGGTTGCTGCATCAACTTGCCCCCACGGTAGGTGGGATCGTTGCTCACTTGACTGGCCAGCACCACGGCGAAGGCCACGCAGACCACGCCGACACCAACCGCAACCCAGCGCGCAACGCGGCGACGAGAGCGCCGAGTACCCGCGATGGGACTCGCAACTTCCGGCTGCACATCAACTCCGGTCATACGGCAACCGTTTGCGGGTCATGCACTTCGGCTGGCCGCCGCGTCAACGGCGAACGACGCAGCGACGGCACCAAGGCAAGCAGCGTGCCCAGCACGATGATTCCGCCAGCGATCCACAGCCAGACCACCAACGGATTGACCGCAACTCCGAGTGCAACGCGACCCTGCTCTGTCGGCGACGAGACCAGGGTCAAGTAGATGTCACGCGTGAAGCCGGTGCGAACACTCGGAGTACCAATCGCTTGGTTACTGTTCGGAAACGTCGAAAGCGTCGGGGCGTAAACCCCAAGCGAACGGCCATCCACCGTGATTCGCACCTGCGCGCGCACCGTGTTCTTCTGTGCAAAGGTCTTCTCCGTTGCGCCGAGGTACGTCACGGTTACGCCGGCCACGGTTGCCGATTCCCCGGGCGCGAGTCGCACATCCCGCTTAACGGCATAGGACGCCGAAGCGGTGAGCGCAACCGCAAGCACAACAACGCCAAAGTGCACGACGAGGCCACCGTAGTGACGCGGGTTCGCGCGCAAGGCATGCACCGTGGCGCGCAGCACGTTCTCATGAGCACTACGACGCTGCGCCCGAACTCCCACCACAAACTCGCGAACAATCGCTGCCGTTGCGAACGCGGCGAGCCCAAAAGCCAATAACTGCGCAGTACCGCGCACCCCTGCCGCGACGAGAACAACGAGCACTGCCGCACCAACCCATGCGGGGATGAGGACTCGACTTCGCAGCACTTGCGCCGAGGTCGCGCGCCACGGAAGTGCCGGGGCGATTGCCATAAGGAACAAGAGCGCGAGCCCAATGGGCGTCGCCATCTTGTCGAAATAGGGCCCACCAACGGTGAGCTGTTTACCTTGAAACGCCTCGACCAGCAGTGGGAACACTGTCCCGAGCAGCACCACGAACGCAAACGCGGTGAACAGCAGGTTGTTGAGCAAGAAGGCGGACTCCCGAGAGACGGGAGAATCGATATGCCCTGGGGAGCGCAGCGCATCGCCGCGCCAAGCAATCAACGCCAGCCCGGCAGCCACACAGATACCGAGGAACGTGAGGAGCCAGGGACCGAGTGCTGAAGTCGAAAACGCGTGCACCGAATTCACGATTCCGGAACGCGTCAAGAACGTTCCGAGGATGGTCAAGCAAAACGTTGCCACGACCAGTGAGAGATTCCATACCCGCAACAGACCGCGTCGTTCCTGCACCATGACGGAGTGAATGAATGCGGTTCCAGTGAGCCATGGCAGGAGTGACGCGTTTTCGACCGGATCCCATGCCCAGTAGCCACCCCAGCCGAGCACTTCGTAGCTCCACCACGCACCTAACACGATTCCCACCGTGAGAAAGACCCACGCAATCAACGTCGTCCGGCGAATGTCTGCTAACCATCCCTCGCCGAAGCGGCCAGTAATGAGCGCGGCCATCCCAAACGCAAATGGCACCGTGAATCCGACGTATCCGAGGTACAACATCGGAGGATGGATCGCCATCAACGGATGGTTTTGCAGCAGCGGGTTCGGCCCGCGACCGTCGAGCGGCACTGCGCCTTGCACCAAGGAGAACGGGTGGGCCGGGCCCAGCATCAACACGAAGAAAAAGAGCGTCACGAGCAAACCCACGACGAGTGCCCAGGCAACCAGTGGATCGTTTGCTCGGCTCCGGAACTTGATTGCGACGAAGGTCATGTAGCCGGCGAGGATGACCGCCCACAACAAGATGGAACCTTCCAGCGACGCCCACAGCCCAGTAACCGTGAACAGCAACGGAGTGGCGCGTGCGTTGTTGCGGGCGACATATTCGATGGAAAAATCGTGGGCCAACAGTGCCCACTCCATGGCACCGACTGCGACCGTTGCTCCGAGCAGAACTCCGTATACCGAGCGGCGGCCGAGCTGGAGCGCTCGTCCATTGCGCGTCGCAATGCCGCGCAAGAGCAAGACAATGCCGACTCCCGCAGAAGCCGCACCGACCGCCAGCCCGAAGACCCCGAGCGCCGCTTTCACGACGCGCTTCCCGACCCAGCAAACGACACCGTCGGTGGGGTGTATTCATTTCCGTGTTTGATCATGATCCGGTCGGATGCGAACGCTGCAGCCGTACCCCACCGGCCCTCGCACACCACTGGTGCACCATCTTTGAACAGCTCCGGTGGATCACCACGATGCGCCACCGTCACGGTGGCCCTGCCATCGGTGACGTCGAACTGCACACCC
>JBMOIW010000021.1:0-25173 GCA_049317145.1 Acidimicrobiia bacterium | reverse complement strand
GGCGTGGTCGTGAGGACCGTTACGAGGATCGTGGGTCGCGGACTGGTTCGGCGCGAGGCGCTGCGGGTCGCAGTACTGCGGGTCGGAGCAGTTCTGGGCGTGGTCGTGAGGACCGTTACGAGGATCGTGGGTCGCGGACTGGTTCGGCGCGTGGGGCGGGGCGGAGTACTTCTCGTGCGCGTGAGGATCGGTTTGAGGATCGTGGGTCGCGCGGCGGCACCGCGCGTGGCACTGGGCGTAGTCGTGAGGAGAGGCCCGAGGATCGTGGGTCGCGCAGTAGTTCGGCGCGTGGGACAGGACGCGGTACCGGGCGAGGTCGTGAAGATCGGTACGAGGATCGTGGGTCGCGGATTGGTTCAGCGCGTGGCACTAGCCGCAGCCGTGAGGATCGTTACGAGGATCGTGGCGCGCGCGGCGCAGCACGCGGCGCAGTTCGCAAGCCCGAAACACCCAAAGGTTTTGGACCCTACGGCCCGCCGCGTGAACCGGAGCGGGAACGGCGCGGCGATCAAGTGGATGAGCGGGAAAAGCGTGTAGCACCGTTGCGGCTTAAAGGTCAGCTCGGTAAGGGACGTCGCGGCGCCACCGAGCCGGCACCCAAGACCCGCAAAATCGGCCGGGCGCGCCGGTTGCGTAAAGACGCACCGGCCGAGGTGCGCGATGAGATCTTCAAACAGGGTGGGCGCCGATCCCAACGATTGTTGGACGCCGTCGCTGAAGCGGCAACTGCGTTCGCTGAGGGCCGTGAGCGCGATGCGCTGCGAATCCTGCGACCGGTTCGCGACGAAATTCCGAACGCCGCATCGGTGCGCGAGCTCTATGGATTAGCGCTGTATCGCGCGGGTCGCTTCGCGCAAGCAGCCAAGGAACTCGAAGCATTTGTCGATCTCACCGGATCGGTGGAGCAGCATCCAGTCCTGATGGACTGCGCGCGTGCGGAGCGCAAACCCAATCGCGTCACTGAGCTTTGGGAAGAACTTGGTTCGGTGTCACCGTCGAGCGCGCTGATGACCGAGGGGCGCATTGTCCTTGCGGGCACGATGGCTGATCGCGGGGATGTGCGCGGTGCAATCGAGTTGCTCGAAAAAAAGGTTCAGGACTGGAAACGCCCCCAAGAGCACCACGCGCGCCTGTGGTACGCGCTCGGGGATCTATATGAGCGGGTTGGGTCATTGGCTGAGGCTCGCCGCTACTTCATGAAGGTCCGAAAGTTCGATGCGTCGTACGCCGACGTTGCGGAGCGCCTCGCCGGACTGCGGTAACACACTCACAGCGGAGTCTGCGGCCCGGGCATGAGTGTCAGTGGTGGGCGTTAGCTTGGCGTGCAACTTCCTCGCTTAATTTCAAGGGAGGAAACCCCAATGAACGAATGCAACGTTGCAATGTTGTGCGGTCTCGCTGGCGAGGTCACATTCCGGGTCCTTGAGTCCGGTGACGAGCTTGCGAGCCTGAGCGTGCGGGTCCCCGGACCGGGCGGTAAGCACACCTCGGTACCAGTGGTGTTGTTCAATCCGCCGAGTTGGGTCGAACACCTGGATGGTGAAGCTCCGGTCGTGGTGCTCGGCAGCATTCAACGCCGGTTTTACAAGCTCGCCAGTGGAGCCACAGGCTCGAGCACCGAGGTCGTCGCCAGTGCCATTGCGCGTGTCAGCGATGCGCGCCGCGTTGTCGCGCTATTACGGAAAGCCACCATGGTCCTAGATGCGCTGGCGGCCTAGCGGACAGGCCATCGTTTTCCGTAGCGTCCCGTTGCGGTCCGGCGCGGTATGCCGAGCAGTGTGTCGAGGAGCGTGTCGAGCAGTGTGTCGAGGAGCGTGTCGAGCAGTGCGCCGAGCCGTGACGCGGCGGCCAAAGATCACCTGCGAGCGCGCCTAGGGTGATAGCGATGAAAGACGCGTACGAAGCCTTTCAGGAAGGTTCACGGCTCCTCAATAGCGGCGATGCGCACCCCGCGGTCGTGTTACTCGAGCGCGCCCGCGAACTTGAGCCGGAGCAAGGTTCAATTCGCGAAACACTGGCGCGCGCATACTTTTGCACCGGGCGCTTTGCTGCGTCGGCTGCCGAGTTCGCCAAAACGCTCGAGCTCGACCCGGTGAACGATTACGCGCTCTACGGGCTTGGTATGTGCGCGCTGCGTACAAACGATCTCGAGAATGCAATGCGCAACTTGCGCCTTGCCGTTGCTATGCGCCCGGAGTCGGCGGACTATCAAAATGCGCTCCGTGAAGCCCGTGCTCGCGTCACGCACGACCCGCATCCTGGACTCGAATGACACGTAGCGCAATTGTCTGTGATCTCGATGGGGTGATTTGGCGTGGCCACGATCCCATCGCGGGCGCGGCTGACGCGGTTGACACCTTGCGCGCCTCTGGACGGCGCGTGGGGTTTGTGACCAATAACTCGGGGCGGACACGAGCCGATGTGCGCACGCAGTTGGCCGCGTGTGGCATCACGACCGAAGACGATGACGTGCTCACCAGCGCGGATGCGGCGGCACAACTCTGCGCGAGCGCGCTGGCGCCCGGGAGTCGTGTCTTCGCCTGCGCCGGAGAAGGGGTGGTGCAGGCGTTGCATGCTGCGGGTCTGCACGCATCACGAGCACTCGATGCGGCTGTTGACGCCGATGCGGTTGTGGTCGGCTGGCACAACGACTTTGATTTCGCGCGGCTCGACGCCGCCGCCAACATTGCGCGCTCGGGCCGACTGTTTGTTGCCACGAACATGGATCCGACGTATCCGGCCGAATCGGGTCGCATCCTGCCGGGTGGTGGCGCAATCGTGGCTGCAGTTGCAACGGCGTCGGGGATCACACCGCTCGTCGCAGGCAAGCCCGAACAGCCGACCGTGGACGCAGTGCGAGCACGTTTTGGGGACGCCGGCGTCATGGTCGGTGATCGGGTCTCCACCGATGGTCTGTTGGCCGCGCGGTTGGGCTGGCCCTTCGCATTGGTGTTCTCCGGAGTGACCCAACCCGACGACGATCACGGGGGCGCAGCAATTGCGGCCGCCGACCTGGGTGCGCTGGTGGAGTGGCTCCAAACCCATTAACGGCACAGGTGCGCGTACAAATCCGAGCCCATCGATTTGCGAGCAAGAGCCCGTACACTGTCGCAATGCTCACTCGCCGCCGCCTCGATGACGAATTGGTGCGCCGCGGCCTGTGCTCCAACACTGCGGACGCGCAAGTGCTGATCGCCGAAGGGCGCGTCCGCGTCGCAGGGGCGCCGGCGCTCGAACCCACTCGACGGGTCGCACCCGGGGACGCTGTCGCGGTGGAGCGGCCGCCCGAACGATTCGTCTCGCGCGGCGGGTACAAGCTCGACGGCGCGCTCGATGCATTTGGTGTCATCGTCACCGATCGGCGCGCGCTCGACGCCGGTGCATCCACGGGTGGGTTCACCGACTGTTTGTTACAGCGCGGTGTCGCCCATGTTGTTGCCGTCGATGTCGGGCACGGATTGTTGGCCTGGAAACTGCAACAAGATCCGAGGGTCACCGTGTGCGATCGGACCAACATGCGATCGGTGACCGCCGACGACATTGGGGGACCGGTCGATGTTGTTGTCGCGGATCTGTCCTTTATTGGATTGCGGACGGTTGCGAGCGCGCTCGTTGCCTGCGCAGCCCCTCAAGCGGAGTTCGTGTTGTTGGTCAAACCACAGTTCGAAGCGCCCCGCCACGAGGTCGGCGAAGGCGGCATTGTGCGCGACCGAGAGGTGCGCCGCCGGGTTCTCCAGACACTCATTCCCGATCTGGTGGCTTACGGCATCGTGGTCGATGGGGTGGTGCGGTCCTCGATCACCGGAACGACGGGCAACATCGAATACCTCGTGCATGGGGTACGCCGCGGTGCAACAATCGATGCGGCAACAATCGATGCGGCGATAATCGATCCGGCAGTAATCGATCGCATCATTGACGAGGAGGCGGCGTGACCATGCAACGGCTCGGGATCGTGCCGCATCCGACGCGCCCATTGGCCCGAGATCTCACCAAACGAGTCTTGGCGTGGGCCGAACTGCACCACGTCACGGTCGTCGTTCCCGAACCTGAAGCCGCCACGTTGGGTGTCGACGTGACAACCGTGAAGAGTGCTGCGTTCGCCGCGGGCCTGGACTGCGCCGTATCGCTTGGGGGCGACGGAACGATGTTGCGCACCGTCGATTTGGTCTCGCGTGCCGGAGTGCCGGTGCTCGGGGTCAACGCTGGACAACTCGGCTATCTCACCGAAGTCGAACCTGATGCGCTCGAGAGCGCACTCGATGCGGTGGCGAACGGGGCCTATACCTGTGTCGAACGCATGACGCTGCGTGTCGCAGTGCGCTCCGATGGTCCCGCCGCCGGCGAATGGTGTGCCCTTAACGAAGCGGTGCTCGAAAAGTCACAACCTGGGCGCATGGTGCGCGTCGATGTGGCGATCGACGACGTGCCGTTTACGACCTACGCCGCGGACGGCGTGATCGTGGCGACCCCGACCGGAAGTACCGCATATGCGTTTTCTGCCGGCGGGCCGATCGTCGACCCGGCACTGGCGTGCTTGTTACTCACCCCGGTCTCGCCGCACATGCTCTTTAACCGCTCGCTCGTACTTCCGGCCGCGCAAACCTTGGAGCTTTCCGTTGGAGATGAACGCGCCCCATCCCTGATTCTCGACGGGCGCGTCCTCGGCCAACTCGGCGCGGGCGATTCGGTACGATGCAGCGCCGCGTCACAGCCCGCACGCTTGGTCACCTTTGGGCCGCGTGACTTTCATCAGATTCTCAAAGCCAAATTTGGGCTCGCGGACCGCTGAGGATTCGATGCTGACCGAACTGCACATCGAACGCCTCGGCATCATCGAAGATGTCACGTTGGCGTTTGGTCCCGGCTTGATTGCGCTTACCGGTGAGACGGGTGCAGGCAAAACGATGTTGATCAGCGCGCTGCAATTGCTCGCGGGTGGCCGGGCCGACGCGTCGATGGTGCGCCACGGCGCCCAGGATGCGCGCATCGACGGACGCTTCGAAGACGGCGACGATGAATGGGTGCTGTCCCGGGTTATCCCTTCTGATGGGCGCAGTCGGGGCTATATCAATGGGCGTCCCGCATCCGCGACTGAACTCGCCGAACTCGCCGGTCGCCTCGTCGACCTGCACGGCCAACACGCACAGCAGTCGCTCCTCGTTCCGGCTGCGCAACGCGCCCTCGTCGACGCGTACGCCGGCAGCGCGCCACTCCTCGCCGCCTATCGCGAGGCACGCGCAACATGGTTGGCGCGATGTTCCGAACGCGATGCTGATGGCGGCGATCCGCATGCGCGTGCCCGCGAGGTCGAACTGCTGCGCTACCAGGTACACGAAATCGACGCAGCAGAACTGCGCGACGGCGAAGACGTTGCGCTCGAACGTGAAGAAGATCTCCTCGCCAATGCGGTGTCGCATCAAGAAGTGTTGGCCCGTGCGTATGACGCGCTCCAGGAGCAGGCCAGTGACGGGCTCGGGATTGCCGCCGGCGCGCTCGGCGGGCCATTCGATGCTCTCGGTGGCCGCGCCCGTGCACTTCAAGCCGAGGCCGCCGATCTGGCGGCAGAAGTGCGTGCGCTCCAAGAAGAAATCGTGGTGGATCCCGAACGACTCGAGTTCGTGCGGGTCCGACGCCAGCTGCTGCGCGAGTTGCAACGCAAGTATGGCGAGTCGGTTGCCGCAGTCATTGCGTTCGGTGATTCCGCTCGGGCGCGTCTCAACGCGCTCGAACAGTACGAACATCGCGCGGCCGCGCGCGACGCGGAGATTGCTGCGGCGCACGCGGTATGCGTCGAACGCGCCGCAACGCTGACGAATGCGCGCATCGCGGCGGCGACAAAATTCGGGCAGGATGTCACCGCAATCCTTCCGGACCTCGCGATGGCGCACGCTGCATTCCTCGTGGAGTGCACGCCGAGCGAACTTGGTGAAGATGGCGCCGACGAGTTGGTGTTTGTCCTTGCTGCGAACCCCGGTGAGCCCGCGCGTTCGCTGGCCAAAACAGCTTCCGGTGGTGAGTTGTCGCGCACGATGTTGGCCATCCGCGTGGTCTTGGCCGATCACGCAGCCGCGGTGGGTGGGCCCGCTACCTTGGTCTTCGATGAAGTAGACGCCGGTATTGGTGGCGAGACCGGGGGTGCCATCGGCCGCGCATTGGCGTCGCTCGCCGACGATCGCCAAGTGCTGTGCGTCACGCACCTTCCGCAAGTCGCCGCCTGTGCCGTCCAGCAAGTTGCGGTGCGGAAGCGCGACGCGAATGGTCGCACCATTGGCGAAGCAACACCCGTGCAGGACGCAGCCCGCATCACCGAAATCGCACGCATGTTGGGTGACGCCGACTCCGAAGTCGTGCAGCGCCATGCCACCGATCTTGTGCGCGCGGGTGCAACGCGAGCTCCTTCATGAAAATGCGCGAATCCGCAGCCGTCATATGCGGCCGAGTCCGACGAGGACGGCGAACCAAAGAACTCGTCAAAGCTCTAGGGCCGGGAGAGATCGCGGTGATCGCCCACGCGGACCTCGATCGTGTCGCCGCCGACGCGCTCGTCGACGCCGGGGTCGTCGCCGTGGTGAACACCCAGCCCTCCATCACGGGTCGCTACCCAAACGGCGGTCCGATGCGGCTCATTGACGCCGGGATTGCGCTCTATGACGTCGATGCTGCGGTGTTCGACCAACTGCACGACGGCGAGACGCTCTCGTGTGTCGGCTCGGAGCTGCGCACCGACGCGGGTGTGGTGATTGCGGCACAGCAGCGCACCGCCGATGATGTGCACGCTGCAATGGAAGCGGCGCGCGGGACGATCGGTGCCGAGATCGAGCGCTTTGCGATTAATACCCTGGAGTACATCACGCACGAGGGCCATGTGTTGTTTGCTCCCGTCGCGGTGCCCGAGTTGGAAGTCGATCTCGAAGGTCGACATGCCCTCGTTGTGGTGCGCGGTCACGACTATCGCGAAGACCTCAAGGTCTTGCGCCCGTACATTCGCGAGTATCAGCCGGTGCTCATCGCTGTAGACGGCGGTGCCGACGCGCTGCTCGAACAAGGCTTGCGTCCCGACATCATCATCGGCGACTTCGACTCGGTATCGGAGCGCGCGGTGCATTGTGGGGCAACGCTGGTGCATCACGTACATCTCGATGGGCGCGCCCCAGGGCGCGAACAACTTTTGGAATGGGGAGTCCCGTACGTCGAGTTCGTCGCCGATGGGATGAGCGAAGATGTCGCCATGCTGCTCGCCAACGAATGCGGTGCCGCGCTCATCGTTGCGGTCGGCACGCACGCCACGATGGTCGAGTTCTTGGACAAAGGGCGCAAAGGAATGGCGTCCACGTTTCTGACGCGGCTGCGCCTCGGACCAGTGCTCGTCGATGCGAAAGGGGTCGGCCGCCTCTACGCGGGGCGAGTACGCCGACGCGATATCGCGTTCTTGGTCGTCGCCGCACTGATTGCGATGATCGCAGTGAGCATTGTCTCGGAGCCCATCCACATTTTCCTCAACGGGATCCGCCTGACGCTGCGGGACCTCTGGTTCTCGATCAGCGACTGGCTATAGCGAGAAATCCAGCCTGGACTGGAGCGGCCGGGACCCGCCCGCCGCCCCTCGGGTCATTTCCGTATCATGGGCGCTTCCATGATCAATTTCCGCTACCACCTTGCGTCGTTGATTGCAGTCTTTCTTGCGCTCGCCCTGGGTGTGGTCGTGGGTTCCACCGTCGTGGACCGCGCCATCGTCTCGGGACTACGCGATCGCATCGATACGGTAGAGAGCAACGCCGAGCGTCGCAAGGCCGACAACGATCAACTCCGCACGGACCTAGGGCGCGTGCAGGACAGCATGAACTCGTTGGCGCCAGCGCTCGTTGCGGGAACGTTGCGGAATGTTCCCGTCGCCGTCGTGGCCGTGCGTGGCATCGACGCCGGCCCCGTGCAACAAACCGTGACGCTCTTACAACTTGCGGGGGCACGGGCACCCGGGATCGTGTGGCTCGAAGGTGCTTGGGAGCTCTCCAGCCGCGCCGACGTCGATGCATTTGCGACCGCGCTGGACACCAACGATCGCACCACGAAAGGTCTGCGCGATCTCGCAGCTGCAGCGCTCGTGAGCCAGTCGCGCGGCGTGCCGTCCGGAACGCTCAATGCGCTGGTGAGCGCCAACGCCGTGAAGTATGAAGCGGTCGGCAGTGAGGGGCGCGGCACAACGATTGTCGACTGGGGTGGCACGGACGCGCGGTTGTTGCTCGTCGACGGACCGGCCGCCAAAGTTACGACGCGCGATTGGAACGTTGCGGTGGCGCGCGCAGCGGCGTCGGTTCGCATGCCTACCGAAGTTGCCGAAGTTTTCGCCAAAACCCAGGACGTATCGGACCGGGCGACCCGCCTCCAGGCGATTCACGACGCGGCCGACTTGGGCGGCGTTTCCACCGTGGATGACCTCGATCTCATCGAGGGGCGGATTGCCGCAGTGCTCAGCCTGGCCGACCTTGGGCGCGGTCTGCCGGGCCGGTATGGCTACGGACCTGGAGCGACTCGAAGTATTCCTGAGCGCGCCGCATCGTGAGCACAACCCCCCACGCGCGAGAGGAACCAACGGTCGCGCGCGCCGCGGTACGCATGGGCGCCGTTACCGCAGTGTCGCGTGGCATCGGGTTTGTACGAGTGCTCGTCATTGCTGGCGTGCTTGGCACGACGTATCTCGGGAACACCTTTCAAGCGTCCAACACCGTGTCCAACGTGCTTTTCGAGCTGGTTGCCGCAGGTGCGTTATCGGCGGCGCTTGTGCCGGGATTTGTTGCTCGGCTGGCGGACGGTGACGCGCTCGAGCGCACCGCGAACGCACTCCTCGGGATTGCCATTGTTGTGCTCGGTGCAATTGCGGTGGTCGCGATGCTTAATGCCCGAGCCATCGCCACACTGCTCATGAGTCGAGCGCCTTCAAGTGCGATCGGTGATCAGCAAGTGAACCTCGCCACGTTTCTGTTGCGGTGGTTCTTACCGCAAGTGGTGCTCTATGCGGTGGGCGCGATCGCGATTTCGGTGTTGCATGCCAAGCGCCAGTTCGTCGTCGGTGCCGTCGCACCGATCGCGAGCAGCATGGTGTTGATCAGCACGATGGTGTTGTTCCGCGTGGTTGCGGGAAGTGCACCGGGTCTCGAGCTCTCGCTGTTGGCCAAAATCATTTTGGGTATTGGGGGCACGCTCGCCGTCGTCGCATTTGTCGGTGTGCCGCTCGTTGCCGTTTGGACGTCGGGCACGCGCCTCTACCCGTCCCTGCGCTGGCGCGGCGTCGGACCACAGCTCCGCGGATCGTTGTGGGCGGTGGTGTTACACGCCGGGTTGGGGGCCTTGCTCGCTGCGGCGCTCATCGGCGGTAACGCGGTGGAGGGGGGCGTTGTTGCGTACCAAGTGGCATGGACGTTTTTCCTTGCGCCCTATGCGATCTTGGCGCAGCCGATTCACACGGCGATCCTTCCGGAGCTCACGCTCGAAGCGGGATCACCGGATGCATTCGCCGCATCCGTGCGTTGGTCACTTGCCGGCATGGCGCGTCTGTTGATTCCGGTGAGTGTGTTGCTCTTCGCATTTGCGCGCCCGATCATGGACATCCTCGCGTTCGGGGCCGCGAGCGGCGGCACGACACTCCTCGCCGCGGCGCTGCGCTGGCTGGCGGTAGGACTCTTCCCGTACGGTGCGCTGTTGCTTGCGACCCGCGCCTATTTCGCCCTCGGCGACACTCGCACCCCGGCAGTCCTGACGTTGTTTGGCGCGCTCATTGGCGCCTGCATCATGTTGCTCGGCACGCGCCTGACGCATGGCGTCGGCGTGGTGGTGATCCTCGGTATTGGGCAAACCGCCGGCGCGCTCGCGGCGTCCATCGGTTTGCTTGCAGTGTTGCGGTCGCGGATTGGCTGGCCCGTGACTCCGAGAATCCTCATCCCAGTGGGTGCGATTTGTCTTCCGGTCGGCGCGCTGCTGACGTGGGTGGCGGCGACCAACCAGTTCTCGGGTCGAGTGCACAACCTCATTGTGTACGGCGCGCTCAGCATTGCACTCGTTGCAGCGTATGGCGCGCTCTTGCGTTGGTGGCGACCACTGCGTTTACCGGAGCGTGTCGCCCGATGACGCGTACGCGCCTTACTTTTTTGGTACTCATCGCTGCCGCAATCTGTGGGCTCGCGGCCATAGTGCCATCGCAGCGGGTCGATGCGACGACCCCCTCGGTGTCGCGGGTGGTGATCTTCAGTGTTCCCACGTTGCGCGTCCAGGACATCACCCAGACCGATATGCCGGTGATGCATGCGTTTCTTGCAACAACTGCATTTGCCAACCTATCCACGAGGGTCGCGGGGGACACCACGACGCTCGCCGACGGATATGCAACGCTGGCTGCTGGCACTCGCACCGTGGGGGCGCGACGCGACGCCGGGTTGGCGTTTGCGGCCGATGCTCCGTACGGAACGAGTACTGCCGGCGGTGCGTACACCGAACGCACCGGGCGACCCGCAGATGGGCAACTGGTGTACCTCGGACAACCTGAACTCGACCGAGCGAACCGCAATGCGTTGTTCGGTACTGAAATTGGTGCGATGGCCGACGCATTGAGTCGCGCGGGTGTACCGCGTGCGGTGATTGCGAACGCCGACACTGCTCCAGACGCGTTGGATCGTGTGGCTCTGACTGGTGTGGCCGACAGTGCCGGTCGAGTGCCGAGGGGGCGCGTGGACCGCCCACTGTTGGCACCGGATGCCAGCGCGGCCTACGGCGTTCGACTTGATCCGCCGGCGGTTCGCTCTGTGTTGACCGAACTCGGGAGCGGATCCGGCGTTGTGCTCGTCGAAGGATCCGACCTTTGGCGGGCGGAAATTTCAAGTGCGCCTGCAGCAGCACGCGCCGCACACCAGCGGTACGCGCGAAAACTGACCGACGAAGTATTCGAAACCGTGGTGGCCAGTATCAACCCAGGTCGCGACGCACTCCTGATTGTCGGTCCTACGTCCGGAACCGGAACAACGGAGCTGACGATTGCGGCGATGTACGCGCCGGGGCTCACGCCGGGACAACTGACCAGTGCCACTACCCGCCGTGCTGGGGCGGTGCAGCTCGTCGATGTTGCGCCAACAGTGTTGGAGTTGTTGGAAGTACCGCGGCCCGCATCTATGGAAGGACGCCCGTTCACTGTGGTGGCGAGTGCAACCGCAAGCCTCCCGGCGCGGCTCCACGCAATCAATGACGCTGCGGTGTTCCGTGATTCGGTCATTGGGGGTGTCACCGGCGCGTGGGTCACCACGCAGGTGCTGCTGTGTGCGTGGATGATCGTGTTGCTGCGCCGGCGCATTTCCGCGCGGATGCGCGACATCACTGGCGGGGTAGCGCTGGCCTTCTTGGGCGTCCCGATCATGCTGTGGTGCGTCCAGCCAATTCCATTTGCGCGCCTCGGTGTTCCGGCCTTTGTTGCGGTGGTTGTGGTGGGGGCAATCGCAATCGCGGTGCTCGCGTGGCAATTCCGACGGGACTGGCGCGACCCAATCCTGGTGCTTCTCGGGAGCACGATTGCGTTGGTAGCGGTGGACATCGCAACGGGCGCGCACCTCCAGTACAACTCGGTGTTCGGATATTCGCCGACGATTGCCGGCCGGTTTGCCGGGATCGGCAACCTCGCCTACGCGGTGTTCGGTGCATGCGCCCTGTTGTTCGCCGGCCTGATTTGCGATCGAGTGCCGGGTCGATGGGGGAACACCATTGCGATCGCCACACTCGGCATTGTGTGCGTCGTTGATGGTGCCCCATTCTTGGGTGCTGACGTGGGCGGCATGTTGTCGCTGGTACCTGCCAGTGCGTATTTGGTCTGGCGCATCCTCGATCGTCAGGTGCGCATACGCACCGTGGTGCTGGGGGTCGTCGTGACGGTGCTCGTCGTCGTGAGTGCGGGACTGCTCGACATGACTCGGCCGAGTGATTCCCAAACGCACCTGGGTCGGCTCTTTGTGCGGATTCGTGATGACGGCTGGGACGCGTTCGCAACGGTAATCGCACGCAAGGCGGATGCGAATCTCCGGGTACTCACGATGTCGCCATGGGTGTTGTTTGTTCCATTGTTTCTCGTGTTGTTCATCGTGGTCTTGGTGCGGGTCCCACGCAGTCTGCAGCCGCTATTCGCTCGGTGTGCACACTTGCGCTCGGCGCTGATTGCGACTGCGGTCCTTGCCGGTGCGGGCGGGATCCTCAACGACTCTGGGATTGCAATCCCCGGAATGATCTTGTGTGTGACGACGAGCGTGATGGCGTTCTTGTTGGCGCGCATCCCACGAACGGAACCCGCATTAGCTGCTTCTGTGGAACGGGAGGTGGCGGCAGTATGAGCATCGTCGTTGCGTTGCTTCTCGGGGCAGGAGCGGCCCGACTGGTACTGCTCGGTGGCCGGCACATGTTTGCGGCTCCGGCACTCGAACGGCAGAACTATCGCAATTTCACCATTGCCATCGTCGGTGGCATCGTGCTTGTTGTCGTCGCGATGGTGGCGGCGGCAACACAAGCAACGCTTAACGCATTCGATTGGATTATTGGCAGCGTTGGTGCCGAAGCCCTCGTGTTGCTCACGGCAGTGGGGTTTGGGTTCCTCGGACTCCTCGACGATCTGTTGGGTGCGAGTGACACCACCGGCTTTCGCGGACATCTTCGGGCTCTTTCGCGAGGGCATTGCACGACCGGCATGATCAAACTCGTCGGTGGTGGATTGCTGGCGCTGGTCGTCGTTGGTGATCGATCCTCCGGAGCAATGTTCTTGGTGGACGCCGCCGTCGTTGCACTCGCGGCGAATGCGGCGAATCTGTTGGACCGTCGCCCGGGTCGGTTATTGAAAGTGGCGCTGCTTGCGTACGTGCCCCTGGCGTTGGTTGCGGGCACGGCGCCGCTCGGGTTGGCACTTGCTCCGGTCTTCGGTGCAGCAATTGGGATTTTCCCCGATGATGTGCGGGAGCGCATCATGTTGGGCGACACCGGAGCAAACGCGCTTGGCGCGTTGCTGGGCGTTGGAGTGGTGTATCTCTGCACACCAACGGCGCGCATCGTGACACTGCTCGTATTGATTGCGCTCAACGTCGCGTCGGAATTCGTCAGCTTCACCAAGGTGATCGACGCGGTCACCCCACTGCGATTCGTCGATCAACTCGGTCGCCGACGCGACGGATAACACGGTCGCCGACGCGACGGATAACACGGTCGCCGACGCGACGGATGATACGGTCGCCGACGCGACGGGGAGCGGAGCATCACTGCGGGCGGGGAGCGCTCGTAGCGGATTGGCAGCTTGCGGTGGGGTTGGTCCACATGCGGTAGCTGCCGTCGTTGAGTGTGAGGTTCCAGCTGCGAGCCATAAGCGCCGAACCCAGGTCGGGGAGTGCGCCGAATCGCTCCGCCGAAGTTTGAATGACTGCACAGACGCGAGCATCGCTTGTTGCTGCGAGCACCGTCGGCGTCGATATCGCGATCGACGGTACTGGCGATGTGATGCGCAGCACGGAAGTGTCTACAAAATTATCGGGGGTACGCAGATTGTTTCCGTGCGTTCCGGCGCGCCACACGAGTCCCGGATCGTCGCTGATTGCCAAACGATCCGGGGGTAATGCGCGCAACACCGTTTCGATCTGGCCTTCAGTGCCGGAATACGCAGACGGATTCCACAGCGCACGCGTGCGATAGGCCTGCACCGGAAGCGCCACCACGATGACAGCGAGTGTCGCAATCGCGAAGGCGCGGGGTTGGGCCAACGTGATGGCGACCAGCGTGGCGAGCGGCGCAACGACATACGCCACGTGGTTGCGCCACAGTGGTTGTTGCACGGCCAACACCGCCACCGTGGAAATCAGCCACAGTACGAGCGGCGTCGCGCCCGACCCCAGACTCGTAAGGAGTCGAGCGAGGCGCGAGTCGGGCGCTGGCGCGTCGCTCGAAATCGGCGCGCGGCGGTGACGCAATGCGTTGACGATCGCGGCGATGAGCGCCACTACCGCGAGCACAACGAGCGTTGGATCGCGATCGACCAACGTGCTCGCGAGTTTGCCGAGGTGTACGAGCGGGTTGCGGGACCCGATCTCGCTCTCGAGGTGGTACGTCACCACTTGTTCCCACACCCGAGCAACACCAAAGGCAACGCTGGCCACGACCGGGATCGCGGCCGCCGGGAGCAACAGTTTGAGCACGAGGCGCCGGTTGGGCGAAGTTGCGATGAGCAGCACGCACACCACGACTGCTGGTCCGGCAAGCACGAGTTTGATGGCGATTGCTGCACCGAGGAGCACCCCGCAGCTCACGGCGCGGGCCCACGACGCCCGTGTACGGATGGAGCACGCGATCCAAATTGCGGCGCAGCTCAACGCCACCGTCGGCCCGTCCGACGTGATGGGTCCCGTCGTCCACCACAGTGCCCCGCTGAGTGCAGTGAGTAGGCCCGCGATCGCTGCGCACCATCGACGCGCAGTGCGGGGTACAAAATAGGTGGCGATCATCGCGGCACACACGGTGGCGCAAATTCCGCTCACGACCGCAAGGGTGCGCGGGCTGGCGGCGGTGCGACCGGTTATGAGATCGAAGCACCACACAAGGGGCAAGAACGCGGGACCCTGGCTCGAGAACACGGAGCGATACGGAACCCCGCCGGCCCGCATGGCCAGGGTCGACGCGCCGTACACCCCGTCATCGAACGACAGGTGCCGTGCCGCCAGGACGGTAGGAATGCGAACCAGCGCCGCAAGGAGTCCGCACGACGCGACGATTCCCAGCAGGAAACGGTCCGGCGAGGCCACTGACGAAGAATGCGATCCAGAATCAGGCATGGGCGGTTCGGTCCGGTGCGCGACCGTGCCGGCATGGTACCGTCGCCTTCCGGAGTGCGGTTGAGCACTTCGGGTCCCCCGAAGCTCTTGTCCGGCTCGTGGTATTTCGGCATTCGAGACGGGAGCATTGTGGCGAAGCACATCTTCGTAACCGGCGGCGTTGTTTCCAGTTTGGGGAAAGGGCTCACGGCCTCTTCATTGGGTCGACTGCTCAAGAGTCGGGGCTTGCGGGTCACGATGCAAAAGCTCGACCCGTACATCAACGTTGACCCAGGAACGATGAACCCGTTCCAACACGGTGAAGTGTTCGTCACCGACGACGGCGGCGAAACCGATCTCGACCTCGGACACTACGAACGGTTTGTGGACACGCCGCTGAACCGTCGCTCGAACGCCACGACAGGTTCGATCTACTCCGCGGTGCTGAGCAAAGAGCGTCACGGCGCGTACCTGGGGCAGACCGTGCAGGTGATTCCGCACATCACCGACGAGATCAAAGAACGCATCCATAGCCTTGCGGCCGATGACGTTGACGTGGTCATCACCGAAATCGGTGGCACCGTTGGTGACATCGAAATTCTTCCGTTCCTCGAAGCCATCCGGCAGTTCAAAAAGGACGTCGGTGCCGAGAACGTGTTCTATGTCCACGTGACGCTCGTGCCCTTCATCGGCCCATCGGGGGAGCAAAAGACCAAGCCCACGCAGCACTCGGTGACCGAGCTGCGCAGCCGCGGTATCCAACCGGACGCAATCGTGTGTCGCTCCGACCGTCCGATCCCGACTCGGCTCAAAGAAAAGATCTCCGCGCTGTGTGACGTACCGACGGACGCCGTGGTGAGTGCAATCGATGCGCGCAACTTGTACGAGATTCCGCTCGTTTTGCACGACGAAGGACTCGACACAGTTATCTGTCGCGCGTTGCATCTCGAAGCTCCCGAACCGGACCTCACCGAATGGCAGGCATTGGTTGCGCGCGTTGACGCAGCCGAAACCGAAGTTCGTATCGGACTCGTCGGAAAATACGTCAACCTGCCGGACGCATATCTCTCCGTCGTCGAAGCGGTGAAGCACGGCGGATACGAATGCGGCGCGCGTGTGGTCATCGATTGGATTGCCTCCGATGATGCCGAAGGGCTCCTCGCCGAAGGTCGATTGCGCGACCTCGACGGCATTGTCATTCCGGGGGGATTTGGATTCCGCGGCATCGAGGGCAAGATCGCAGCAGTGCAGTACGCCCGTACCGAAGGCATCCCGTTCCTGGGCTTGTGTCTGGGAATGCAATGCGCAGTGATCGAATTTGCCCGCAACGCCTGCGGATTGGCGGGCGCGAACTCGAGCGAGTTTGACCCGCAGTCGCCACACCCGGTGATCGATCTCATGGACGAACAGCGCGATGTCGTCGACATGGGTGGCACGATGCGTTTGGGTTCGTATCCGGCAAAGCTCAAGCCCAACACCGTCGTGCGTAACGCGTACGGCGAAGAGGTCATTTACGAACGACACCGTCACCGCTACGAGGTCAACAACCGCTATCGGGCGCGCCTCGAAGAAGCGGGCCTGGTGTGCTCGGGCACGTCGCCCGATGATCAACTCGTCGAGTTCGTTGAGCTGCCCCAAACAGTGCACCCGTTCTTCGCCGCGACGCAAGCACACCCTGAGTTCAAGAGCCGGCCGAATCGTCCGCACCCGTTGTTCGCGGCGTTCGTACGCGCGGCGCGGGAGCGGGCCGAGGGGCGCTCGCCTCGGCTTCCCATGGACTTAGATGATGCCGTCGATCTGACGGTGCACTCCTAAGTGCAATCGTTTCGAGTTACCGACGCGCGTACGCAGTATGACGCTGGGTTCTTCGCAGTGGAGCAACTGGATGTTGTTGCCCCGGACGGCAGCGCATTCACGCGCGAAGTCGTGCGCCACTGCGGCGCCGTTGTGGTCGTGCCGGTAACGGACGATCGCAACGTAATTTGTGTTCGACAGTATCGAGCCGCGCTCGACACCAACGTGCTTGAGGTTGTTGCTGGTCGACGCGACATCCCGGGCGAGGCACCCATCGATGCTGCACAACGGGAGCTGGCCGAAGAGATTCAGATGCGCGCGGGGCAGCTGATCAAGCTCTGCGAATTCGCGAGCGGTCCCGGGTTCACCGACGAAATCTTGATCGTCTATCTCGGGCTCGATCTGGTTCCGGCGCCCGGCGCCGAACCCGACGGTCATGAAGAAGTAGCGATGACCATCGAGCCCATTCCGCTCGACTCGCTGCACGAGCGGGTTGCGCGCGGCGAAATCCGCGACGCCAAGACCATCATCGGCATGTCGTTGGCCCAGGCGTACTTGCAGGGCAACTTTCCTGGAATGGAATGACCCGCGGTGACGACGGACGCGCTCGACCGGGCAGTGGCCGAATATCAGACGTGGTGTGAGGTCGAACGCGGGTTAGCGAAGCATTCCCTGGCTGCGTACCGTCGCGATTTGCGGCGTTACGTTCGATACTTGCGGTCGGAAGGCATCGCAGACGTTGATGCGGTCACCGAACCGATGGTCGCGTCCTTTGTCGACACACTGCTTGCCGAGCGCGACGACGAAGGTCGGCTGCGCTACCGCCCGGCGTCCGTCGCACGCGCATTGGTTGCTGCGCGCGGGTTCCACCGGTTCTGCGCCGAAGAGGGTTTTGCGACAACCGACCCGGCGAGTGCCATTGGCGCGCCGCGGGTGCCCCAAGGAATCCCCAAAGCGCTCACGGAACCCGAGGTTGAGGCGCTCCTCGACGCAGTCGACGCAGACGATGCGCGGGGCGAGCGAGATCGCGCGCTTCTCGAAGTGCTGTACGGCACCGGAATACGCATTAGTGAATGCGTGGGCTTGGACCTTGGCGACATTGATTTCGAGGCGGGATTTGTGCGCGTCCTCGGGAAAGGGTCAAAAGAGCGTGTCGTTCCTCTTGGTCGACCCGCAGCGAACGCATTGCGCGCGTATCTCGAGCGCGGTCGGCGCGAGCTGTTGCGGGTGCGCCGGGCCGGCCGCACGACTGATGCGGTGTTTTTGAACACGCGCGGGACGCGGCTCTCGCGCCAAAGTTGTTTCGAAATGGTGCGCACAGTGGGCGAGCGCGTCGGATTGGGTGGACAGCTATCGCCACACGTGCTTCGGCATTCCTGTGCGACGCACATGCTCGACCACGGTGCGGATATTCGAGTCGTACAAGAGTTGCTTGGGCACGCAAGTCTCTCGACCACCCAGATCTACACCAAGGTGTCCCCGGACCGTTTGCGCACTTCGTATGAGGCTGCCCACCCACGGGCGCGCGAGCGGACAACGACGAAACTCGCCCGGTAATCTGGCGGGCAATGAATGTTCAGCTTGCGGTGCTGTATTTCGGTTCGCTGGTGGTTGCCGTGATACTTCACGAAATCGCCCACGGGGCGGCCGCGCATGTGTTGGGAGACGCAACCGCGAAGGAAGCGGGGCGACTCACCCTGAACCCGATCCGGCACATCGATCCGTTCGGCTCGCTGCTCTTGCCGGCAATGGGTGCGCTCACCGGTATGCCGGTCATTGGTTGGGCCAAGCCGGTGCCAGTGAATTCGCAGCGATTGCGCCACCCGCGTCGAGACATGCTGTTGGTCTCGTTTGCCGGTCCGGCGACCAATGTTGTGTTGGCGATCGTGGCGGCGATCTTCACGCGGCTGATGCTGGGGTTGGTGAGTGGTTCCGGTGGCGGCGTTGCTTCCGAGCTCGTGGTGGAAATTCCGTACACGTTTGCCGTTGTGAACCTGTTGCTCGGGGTGTTCAACATGTTGCCGATTCCGCCGTTGGACGGCTCAGCCATCGTAGAGCTCTTCTTACCGGATCGTTGGCGAGACACCTGGAATCGGTTCCGGCCGTTTGGAATCTTGCTGCTAATGGCGCTCGTGTTCTTTGTCCCGAGTGTGCTGCGGTCTGTTCTCGAGCCGTTCTTTCACGCGTTGCAAGCGTTCATCATCGGATAACGGTGTTGCATCTCGCACGCCGCTACGTGCGCTCGTTTCGTCCCGGCAACGCACCGAGCGTCGATCTTGCGTGGGCGCGGGGACTATTGAAGCCAGAGATCCTGGCGCTGTTTGATCGTCTTCCGGTGTTCGACCAGCGGCACGGGGTTGAGAGCGCCCGGGCCGCGCAACAGGCGCTCATCGAGCTGGGAACTGAGGATCCGGGGCCGTTCATTGTTGCGGCGCTCGTGCACGATGTCGGAAAATTTGACGCCCACCTTGGACCAACGCGTCGAGCATTCGCAACCGTTGTGGGCAGTATCGCCGGTCGGTCACGAACTGCCGCATGGGCGATGCGTACGCAAGGGTGGAGGGCGCGGGTCGGGCGATATATCGAACACGATGTCATCGGGGCACAAGCATTAGCTGCTGTCGGTGCGCCAAGTGTTGCGGTGCAATGGGCCGCAACGCACCACGCGACTCCGGCTACCTGGGAGACCCTTGGGCTACCGCCAGGCGTTGTCGACGCGCTCGACGCCGCGGATTACGCGTAAGGAGCTGCGGGCCGCTCGGACACGAGTTGGATTACGGTCGCAACAAACCTGCATTGGTGCGTACGCGATCCATTACCGGCGTACAAATCGCACGTGCTTTTTCGACCCCGCGCGCCAAGCTGCGATCGAGTTCTGCCGGATCTGCCGACAACACTGCGTAGCGCTCCTGGAGTGGACGCAGCGCTTCGATAACGGCCTCAGCGACCGCCACTTTGAACGCGCCATATTGCGAGCCGGCGAACGCCGATTGTGCCGCGTCAATCGTCGTGTTGGTCATCGCGGCATAGATCTCGAGCAGGTTGGAGACCCCAGGCTTTTGCTCACGGTCGTAGCGCACTTCGGTCTCGGAATCCGTGACGGCGGACTTGAACTTTTTGAGGACGACCTCCGGCGGGTCGAGCACGAGGACGGTGCCTTGCGGGGAGTCTTCGGATTTCGACATTTTTTTGTCGGGCTTTTGGAGATCCATGACGCGCGCGCCGGCCGCAGGAATGGTGGCTTTGGGCACGACAAACGTTTCGCCGTAGTGGTGGTTGAATCGAATTGCGATATCGCGGGTGAGCTCAACGTGTTGGACTTGGTCGTGACCGACCGGGACTTCGTCGGCGTCGTACAGCAAAATGTCGGCAGCCATGAGGACCGGATAGTCGAAGAGGCCGACGCTCACGGATTCTTGTCCGCCAGCTTTGTCTTTGAATTGCGTCATGCGCCGCAGTTCGCCAAATGTGGCGATGCAGTTCAGGATCCACGCGCATTCGGTGTGCTCGGGAACTTGGCTTTGCACGAAAAACGTCAACCGTTCAGGGTCGAGCCCGGCGGCAAGCAGCAGTGTGGCGAGTTCGCGAGTTTTGGCGCGATACGCATCGGGTTCCCACGGCACGGTGATGCCGTGCAGGTTGACCACGCTAAAGATCGAGTCGTATTGGTCTTGCTCGTTGACCCAACGTTGCACTGCGCCGACCAGGTTGCCGAGGTGCATATCTCCGGTGGGTTTGATGCCAGAAAACACTCGAGTGCGATTGCGCGGCGGAATCGTCATGGGGCGCAACGCTATCGGAGAAAAAAATTGGGCCCGGGCTTTATGACCCGGGCCCAACAATGCAGGGGAGACCGCTAGGCGCTGAGGACCGCCTGCGCTTCGATCTCGATGCGGATGTTCTTGCTGACGAGCATGCCGCCGGTTTCGAGGGCGACGTTCCACGTCAGACCCCAGTCCTCGCGGTTGATTTCGGTGGAGGCACTGAACCCGGCGCGCTGTCCGCCCCACGGGTCAGGCGATACGCCGCCGAATTCGACGTCGAGCGTCACCGGCTTGGTAACGCCACGAATGGTGAGATCGCCTTCAACGCGCCACTTTTCGCCGGAGCCTTCGACTGCTGTGCTCGTAAAGGTCATGGTCGGGAACTGCTCGACATCGAGAAAGTCCGCGCCCTTGACGTGCCCGTCGCGGTCGGCGGCGCCGGTCGAGATCGTGGCGGTTGGGATCGTGACTTGGACCGAGGAAGTGCTCGGGTCCTCGCCGACGACGAGGGCGCCATCGACCGCGGAGAATCCGCCTCGGACCTTGGTGACCATGAGATGGCGGGCGACGAACTCAACGGTGGTGTGGCTTGGGTCGATCTTCCAGGTGCCGGCAACGGGAAGCTGGGCGCCGTCGACGGTTCGGGTTGCGGTCATATGGGGTCCTCTCGGGTTCTGGTTGGATGGCTGGTCTAGCACCCCAACCGGGCTGGAGCTGGGACTATTCCCAGTAATGAGGCCGGAATCACATCGATGGAATTCTTCGCTGGACCCGGGTACCCTGTCCCGGTCATGAGCTACGCCGTTCAAACCCCCGTGTACGAAGGACCCCTCGATCTGCTCTTGCAGCTCATCCTCAAAGAGGAAGTAGAGCTGTGGGAGATCTCGCTTTGCACCATTGTCGACGCGTTCCTCGCCGAGGTCGCTCGCCTCGACGGGCTTGATCTCGAGACCGCTACCGAGTTCTTGCTGATTGCCGCCACGCTCGTTGAGCTCAAAGCGCGTCGATTGTTGCCGCAGCCCGAACACTTCGAACTCGACGAAGAGCTCCTGCGCTTCGAAGAGCGCGACTTGTTGTTGGCGCGACTCCTCGAATGCAAGACCTTCAAAGACGCAGCCAACATGTTGTCGGCCTGTTTCGATCGCACCAGCAAAACGGTGGCTCGAAACGCGGGGCCCGAAGAGCCGTTCCGATCGTTGGCACCGGACCCGCTCGAGTCCGTATCCCCACGGGCATTGCATGCGGCTGTGTCGCGCGCCCTTGCGCCCAAGCCGGCACCGCCCGCAGTGTCGCTGGCGCACGTCACGCAGGTTCGATACACCGTGCGCGAAGCAGTCGAGCGAGTTCTGGACCGCCTTCCCGGCAACGAGCCCGTGTCGTTCCGTTCGCTGGTCACCGACTGTGATGAGCGGCTCGAAATCATCGTGCATTTTTTGGCGGTGCTCGAGCTCTATAAACAAGGGTTCATTGACCTTGAGCAAATCCGTACGTTTGGTGATCTGCGCGTGCGTCGGCTCACGACGGATGAGCGCGACGTCGATGCGGTGAGCCTCGACGATTGGGAAGACGAGTCGGGCGCTTCAGACACCGATGCGATCGTTGCGGCCGCACACGCGCTCGGAGACGACGTCGTGGTCATCGCCGAAGTGCCGGCACCGACGTTGTCGCCCGCAATCTCGTAACTGTTGTTCGACTGGAGTACTAACGGACATGGATGCAACGAACACCGAATTGCGACGAGCGATCGAAGCAGTCCTCATGGCGTCAACCGAACCGGTCGAAGTGCAGTTCCTTGCCGAACTGCTCGAACGCCCCGTTGGCGAAGTCGAATTGTTGTGCGCTGAGATGTCGGCGGCCTACGAGCGTGAGGGTCGCGGTTTTGTGCTTGCGCGGGTTGCGGGCGGATATCGGTTTCAGACGCATCCCGAGCAGGCGGGATATGTCGAACGCTTTGTGCTCGACGGGCAACACGCGCGATTGTCTCCGGCGGCACTCGAGACCTTGGCAATCGTTGCGTACAAGCAGCCGATCTCCCGTATGCAAATCGCTGCCATCCGAGGTGTAAACGTCGACGCAACACTCAAGACGTTGCTCGGTCGCGGGTACATCGACGAAGTCGGCCGGGACAACGGTCCGGGGAACGCTGTGCTGTACGGCACCTCAAAGTCGTTCCTCGAAAAGGTTGGGCTGGACGGTTTGCACGAACTGCCACCGCTCACTGAGTTCATTCCTGGCGCTGAGGTTGTCGAAGCGCTCGAACGTGGATTGCGCGTGCGCGCCGACGAAACCGCGGGAGCCAGCGCGGCCGTGGGGAAGCCGGCTGCGGTCGGAGCAACGGCGGACGCGCCAAGTCCTGTGTCGGCCGAGCCGTCGGGGAACGCTTCGTTGTGACCGATGACGAAGGCGAGCGCATTCAAAAAGTGCTCGCCCGGTGCGGAGTGGGTTCGCGCCGTGTGTGTGACGCGCTGGTCGCCGAAGGTCGCATTGCAATCGACGGCACGGTTGCGGTTCTTGGTCAACGCGTGCACGCCGATGCCGTAATCACCCTCGACGGTGTGGAAATTCCGTCGCGTCCCGACACCGTGATGTATCTCCTCAACAAGCCAACCGGCGTGATTACCACTGCGTCCGATCCGGAGGGGCGCCCCACCGTTTTGGATTTCGTCCCGGATACTCCGCGCGTCTTTCCCGTAGGGCGACTCGATGCCGATACCGAAGGGGTGTTGTTGCTGACCAACGATGGCGAACTCGCGAACCGCATTGCGCACCCGAGTCACGGTATCGAGAAGGAATATCTCGCCGAAGTCGAAGGCACGGTGAGTCGGGGCGCGTTGCGCCAGTTACGTGAAGGGGTTGAGCTCGAAGACGGCATGACGGCACCCGCCGCAGTGCGACTTGTGCAACAGCGCGCGGATCGGGCCGTGATCGAACTGACGATTCATGAGGGTCGTAATCGCCAAGTCCGGCGTATGTGTAGCGCAGTCGGACACCCAGTGGTGCGTTTGGTGCGCACTCGGGTTGGACCATTGCGAGCCACCGGCGTTGCCCCGGGTTCGTGGCGACAACTCGATGCATCCGAGATCGTTGCCGTCGCCCAGGCAACGGGGCCCCGCGCCGGAAGGCACAACGCCGAAAAGCACGAAACCAAAGAGCACGACGCCGAACAGCGCGACGCCGAATAGCGCGAGGGGAGACCACACCCTCCGAGTAACCTCTGGGCCGTGCGAATTCGAGCCCTACGCGGCGCAATTACTTGCGACGAAGACTCCGTTGCTGAGATCGAAACGAAGACCCAACGGCTGATACTGGAGATGCTGGCGCGCAACAGTGTCGAGCACGACGACGTGGTCAGCGTGATCTTTACGTCGACCGACGACTTGCGCGCGGCATTTCCTGCAACCGCGGCGCGCGGCGTGGGTTTTGGTGATGTTCCGATGCTTTGTGCCGGCGAAGTCGACGTCGAAGGTTCTTTGGCGCGAGTAGTCCGGGTGATGATGCACGTGTACACCGAGCGCGAGTCCGCCGAGCTCGTGCACGTTTACCTCGATGGTGCGCAAGTGCTGCGTGCCGATATTGCGCAGTAGGGCAGCGCGATGCAGGTGGCATTGCTCGGCACGGGCCTCATCGGCGGATCGGTTGGTATGGCATTGCGCGCCGCTGGACATGTGGTTATCGGATTCGATCGCAACCTCGATGCGGCACAGACCGCGGTCGAAGTGGGCGCGTGTGACCGGTATGTCGAGCGCGTTATCGACGCCGTCGTTGGCTGCGACCTCGCAATCGTGGCGGTTCCGTTGAGCGCCGAATCGACGTTGGTCCTCGAAGCATTACGGGCGGGCGCGCCGGCAGTTACCGACGTCGGTTCGGTAAAACATGCAACGACCGTTGCAGTGTGTGACGAAGCACCGGAGTTGGCGGCGCGCTACGTCGGCGGGCATCCGATGGCGGGTTCTGAGCAAGAAGGAATCGGCGCGGCGCGTCCAGATCTGTTCTCGGGTGCGGTATGGATCCTGACCCCACATCCCGACACGGACCCCGATGTGTTTGCGGTCGTGCAGCACTGTGCGACCGAATGCGGGGCCGAGACCATTGCGGTTTCGCCGCAGCGTCACGATGAGTTGGTGGCGCTGGTAAGCCACGTTCCCCAGATCGCGTCCACGACTCTGATGAACGTCGCGGCGCATGCGGGAAGCGACGATGGCATCCTGCTTCGCCTTGCGGCTGGAGGATTCCGGGACATGACGCGAATCGCCGCAAGCAATCCAGTGATCTGGCCCGACATTTGCATCGACAACCGAGAGGCAATTCTGCGAGCGCTCGACGCATATGAGCGGCAACTCGCGCTCGCTCGAACGCTCATCGAATCCCAGGATCGTGCCGGTCTGCACGCAATGCTGACGGAGGCGCGCCATGCGCGCCAAAACCTTCCGCGGGGCTTTGCGGTGGCCGGTCCGGTGGCAGAGGTGCGCGTGCCGGTTCCGGATCGTCTGGGCGTGCTCGCCGAAGTCACCACCGTTGCCGGCGAGCTTGGCATCAACATCGGCGACCTCGAGATTGCGCACTCGATCGAAGGTGATCGCGGTGTCCTCGTGGTACTCGTCGCGCACACCCAAGCCCAGGCGTTCGTGGGCGCCTTACACGAGCGTGGGTATCGACCAGCAGTGGTGGAGTTGGACTCGTGAGCGACCAGCTTCGGGTAACGCCGAGCACCCTGCGCGGCGAGCTCACGCTGCGCGGATGTAAAGGAATCTCCCATCGTGCACTCCTCATTGGCGCGATGGCCTCTGGGGAATCAGTCATCG
>JBMOIW010000020.1:0-25466 GCA_049317145.1 Acidimicrobiia bacterium | reverse complement strand
CGCACTCCTCGGAGTGTTGAAGGGCTCGATGATTTGCAATGGGTGCTCTTGGACTACGGCGACGTGGTCATCCATGTCTTCCTGACAGAAACGCGTGCGTACTACGAACTCGAACGTCTGTGGAGTGACGCACCGACGATCGAGTTTGCGCCGGTCGCGGCCGTCTCGTAGTTCGTCGTCATACTGGGTCGGATGCTTCGACATCCGACGGACCCTTGCGCGTTGCGGCGCGCGTGGTGTTTTTTTGCGCTTTGTAGTGGGGCGAAGTTAGTCCGTGCGCTGTGGATCTACCCATGGCCGCATTGCAACTCCCATGCGCGCTAATTCGTCTTTGAGTTCGTGTGGAGTGACGTTGCGTGCAAGTCGGGGGCTGTACAGCAGCGACGAGATGATGGCCCCTTGCGCGCCTCCCTCTGTGAGACCTGCTGCAATGTGACTCGCAGTGCCCGCGCCGCCCGATGCAATCACGGGAACGTTTACTGCATCTGCAACGGCTTTGGTGATGTGCAGGTCATACCCTTGGGCGAGTCCGTCACAATCGATGCTGTTCACCACGATTTCGCCGGCGCCGAGCGCCTCGCCGCGTCGCACCCAATCGAGGGCATCCATACCCGTCGCGGTGCGCGCCCCGTCGATAAATACTTCGTAGCCCGACGGGATGCCGTCGCGCACCCCGACGCGTTTGACCTGGGTGGAAAGCACGATGCATTGGCGGCCGAAGGCCTTGGCGCCGTCGCGGATGATGTTTGGATTGCGGACCGCCATCGAGTCGATGCTGATTTTTTCGGCGCCGGCTTTGAGGACAGTCTGCATGTCGTCAACCGAGGCGATCCCGCCCCCGACGGTGAAGGGAACAAAGACTTCTCGGGCGACGGCGCGCACGGTGTCGAGGTCGAGCAGACGTCGCTGTGCGCTGGCGGTGATGTCGTAAAAGACGATCTCGTCGATTTGTTCGCGGTAGAGGCGTTGCGCCAACGTGACCACGTCTTCAACGTCAATGTTGTCCTGGAATTGCTGCGCTTTGGTGACACGGCCATCGATGACGTCAAAGCAGGCAATGAGGCGTTTGGTGAGACTCATTGCTGGCCGTCCCACCGAGCAAAGTTGGCGAGCAGCTGCAGTCCCACCGGACCCGATTTTTCTGCGTGAAATTGCGTCGCGACAATGTTGTTGCGAGCGAGCATCGACGCGAATTGCACGCTGTAGTCGGTAGTCGCCAAAACGTCGGCGTCTGAGTCTGGCTGCGCAAAGTAGCTGTTGACGAAATAGCAGTATGCGTTGGGGGGGATCTCAGCGGTGACGGGGTGATCGTGCAGAACCTGCACGGTGTTCCAGCCCATTTGGGGGACGCGGACGGTGTGCGGGAAGCGCGCTACCTTGCCAGGAATCCAGCCCAAGCACGCAACGTCCCCTTCGGCGGAGTGGTCAAGGAGAATCTGGAGACCAACGCAAATGCCAAAGAACGGCGTGCCGTCTTGGACGCGCAATGCGAGTGCGTCGAGCAATCCGCTCGAGCGCAACGAGGCCAGCGTGGTGGGGGCTGCACCGACGCCCGGCAAAATGATCCGATCGCAGTCGTCGAGCGCGGATGGCGTCGCAACAAGTCGGTGGTCGATGCCGAGGTGCGTGAGTGCGTACCCCACACTGGGGGCGTTACCCGCGGCGTAATCCAGAACTCCGATCATTGATCGAAGACGTTAATGGCCTAAGCAGGCGCGGCGCGCCAATACAGTGGGCGTCCCCGGCCAGCGATGCGACAGTCGATTACGGCACGCCGATCGTGTTGGAGCGCACAGATTCGGGACTCCAGCCGTTGCTATTGACCGCAGTAACGCTGACGGAAACGGTTGCGCCGGCCGTCAAGTTGATGAGCGTCGTTTTGGTGTACCAAGTCGGGACTTCGATCTTGCCGGCGGGAAGTTTTGCAGTCCCGACGTACAGCCAGACGATTTGCGAAGTCACCGGTGCTTGGGTTTTGTCAGCGGGGGTCCAGCTGACTTCGATGCGGCCACGGTCGCTGCCTTGCTTGATGACCACGTTGGTCGGCGCGACCGGGCGCCCGTTTACGGAGGTGTGCGACGTTGTCGACGTGGTCGGTGGTGCGGAGGTTGTGGGCGCGGTTGTCGTCGGTACGACGGTCTTGTTGGAGCGCACAGATTCAGGGCTCCAGCCGAAGCTGTTGACGGCAGTGACGCTCACCGAGACCGTTGCGCCGGTCGTCAACTTGATGAGTGACGTCGCGGTGTACCAGTAGGGGATCTCGATCTTGCTGGCGGGGAGTTTGGTATCGCCGACATATAGCCAAACGATCTGTGATGTCACGGGCGCTTCTGCGGTGTCGGCGGGCGTCCAGCTCACTTCGATGCGCCCGCGCTCCTTGCCGGGGGCAACAACAACGTTGGTGGGTGCGACCGGACGACCCAGGACCGACACTTTTGAAGCCGTTGTGGGCGGTGCGGTTGTTGTGGGCGTGGTTGTTGTCGGTACGACGGTCTTGTTGGAGCGCACAGATTCAGGGCTCCAACCGTTACTGTTGACGGCGGTGACGCTCACCGAGACCGTTGCGCCGGCCGTCAAACGGATGAGCGGTGTTGCGGTGTACCAGTAGGGGATCTCGATCTTGCCGGCGGGGAGTTTGGCGTCACCGACATACAGCCAAACGATCTGTGAAGTCACCGGTGCTCGTGTGGTGTCGGCGGGCGTCCACGTCACGTTTATGCTGCCGCGTTCATTTCCCGGGGCAACAACAACGTTCGTTGGTGCCACCGGTCGATCAGTCGTGGAAGTGCTTGAAGTCGTCGACGTCGTCGCGGACGGTGTCGCCGCGGCGGCTCCCGCTTGCATCGGAATGACGGCATTGCCGAGTAGCACGCCTGCGAGTACGAGCGTGGTCGTGATGCTCTGACGAACGTTCACGTGCACCTCCGCTCCCTCCTCGCGTCCGCGCCTTGACGTGCGCGATCAGACGCAATCCATTTGAAATAACTACCCGCGCCGCACTGCCGGCGAGGATTTACCCGGCATATGAGCCCAACGGGCTAGAAGGCTTCGCGGAAACGCGACGAATTGCAGAACGAAGCCCGGGAATCGTTGCGATGGCGGATCGGCCGGTGGCGCCAGGTCGCTGGGCCGCTATTACCGCGGTGACTACGCCGAGAGAAACGAAGTGGAGCTGATCGGGATCGAACCGACTGCCTCATCCATGCCATGGATGCGCTCTACCAATTGAGCTACAGCCCCGTAGGGCCCTCGAAGATAGCAGGCACGACGGGCGTAGCGCATGGGGCCTGCGGTTCCGGCCAGGAGGGGCAGTATCCTGCCCGCCGTGACCGAGACAACTGACACCACGCCCCAGTACCGCTATAGCGCGCGCCTTGCCAACGAGCTCGAAGGGAAGTGGCAGGACTACTGGGATGCGCATGGCACCTTCGAAACGCCGAACCCCACGGGGCCCATGGCCACGGGGTTCGCCGCTGCGAAACAGCCATTGTTCGTGCTCGACATGTTCCCGTATCCGAGCGGCGCAGGCCTGCACGTCGGTCATCCCCTCGGCTACATCGGAACCGACGTCTATGCGCGCTTCAAGCGTATGACCGGGCACAACGTGTTGTATTCGATGGGTTTTGACGCGTTTGGTTTGCCCGCCGAGCAATACGCGATCCAGACCGGCCAGCACCCGCGTATCTCGACCGAAGACAACGTTGCCAACATGCGTCGCCAACTGCGCGCGTTGGGGCTGAGCCATGATCGCCGCCGCAGTATCTCGACCACCGACGTTCCCTATTACCGGTGGACGCAGTGGATCTTCCTCCAGATCTTCAACAGCTTCTATGACACCGAGCTCCAAAAAGCCCGCCCGATTGGCGAGCTGATCGAAGCGTTCGAAGCAGGAACGCGTGCGCCCGAAGGCGATGTGCGCTGGGACGAACTCGATCACGTGGCGCGTCGTGAACTCATCGACAGCTACCGGCTCGCATACCTGGCGGACGCCACGGTGAACTGGTGTCCGGCGCTCGGCACGGTCCTCGCCAACGAAGAAGTCACCGCCGACGGACGCAGCGAGCGCGGCAATTATCCGGTGTATCGCCGTCCGATGAAGCAGTGGATGATGCGCATCACTGCGTACGCCGAGCGCTTGCTGAACGATCTTGACGCGTTGGATTGGACCGACTCGATCAAGCTGATGCAACGCAACTGGATTGGGCGCAGCACCGGTGCGTACGTCACGTTTACCGCCGAGGGCCCCGAAGGCGAGGTCGATCTCGAGGTCTTCACGACACGACCCGACACGCTGTTCGGTGCGACCTACATGGTCGTAGCGCCGGAGCATCCCTTACTCGACGACATCGTGGCGAACGCCTGGCCGGACAGCCCCGAAACGTGGCGCGGCTTGTGGGGTCTCGAGCGATCGCCCGTCGAAGCACTGCACGCGTACCGCGACTTTGCTGCGGCACAATCCGAGATCGAACGCCAGACCGAAGGCAAAGAAAAGACCGGCGTATTTACCGGTGCGCACGCGATCAATCCGGTGAACGGCGCGCGCATTCCGATCTTCGTCGCGGACTATGTCCTCATGGGCTACGGCACCGGAGCCATCATGGCGGTGCCCGCGCATGATCAACGCGACTTCGACTTCGCCCGCGAGTTCGATCTGCCCATCACCGCAGTCGTCCAACCCACCGATGCGTGGTGTGCCGAACATGGCGTTGCGAGCGACGCACCGGCGGACACGTGGCCGGTGGCATTCACCGGAGACGGTGCGCTCATCAATTCCACCAACGGTGAGGTCACCATCGAAGGGCTCGCCGTCCCGGACGCAATTCTCGCCATCACCGACTGGCTCAGCGCCATGGAGCTCGGACGCGCCGCAGTCACGTACCGCTTGCGCGACTGGTTGTTCTCGCGTCAGCGCTATTGGGGTGAGCCGTTCCCGATCGTCTATGACGGCGACGGACTGCCCGTTGCGCTCCCAGAGTCGATGCTGCCGGTGGAGTTGCCCGAGCTCTTCGACTTCGAACCGCGCATCGTGGACGAAGGTGATGAGTCCATTCCCGAACCGCCGCTGTCGCGAGCGGTGGAGTGGGCCGTCGTCGATCTCGATCTTCCGGGGGACCCGCGTGGCCCGGGTGCGCATCCGTTCCGGCGCGAACTCAACGTCATGCCGCAATGGGCGGGATCATGTTGGTACTACCTGCGTTATCTCGATCCCGAGAACAACGACGCAATGGTGGATCCCGACGTCGAGCAGTACTGGATGAACAAGGCGGGCAACATCGGTGGCGTCGACTTGTACGTCGGTGGTGTCGAGCACGCCGTGCTGCACTTGTTGTACGCACGTTTTTGGCACAAGGTGCTCTTCGATCTTGGACACGTCAGTACTTCCGAACCGTTCCAACGGCTGTTTAACCAGGGCTACATTCAGGCCTATGCGTACACCGATGCGCGTGGCGTGTATGTGCCGGCCGAAGAAGTCGAGACCCGCGACGGCGAGCACTTCTACAACGGTGCACCGGTAATTCGCGAGTACGGCAAGATGGGCAAGAGCCTCAAGAACATCGTCACCCCCGACGACATGTACCGCGACTACGGCGCGGACACGTTGCGGCTGTACGAAATGTTCATGGGCCCGCTTGACGCTTCCCGGCCGTGGAGTACTGCCGACATCCCCGGCGTGCACCGCTTCTTGCAACGGTTCTGGCGCAACTGTGTCGACGAGGACACCGGCGCGTTGCGCATCGTCGATGCCGAGCCGTCCCTGGAACTCCGCAAGGTGATGCACCGCACCATCGACGCGGTGCGACGGGACTATGACGCGTTGTCGTTTAATACTGCGGTCGCGCGCCTCTTCGAGTGCAATAACGCGCTCACCTCCGAGGTGCAGGCGCACGGAGGTGCGCCGCTCGAAGTTGTGACCGCAATGACGCTCATGCTGGCGCCCCTCGCCCCGCACATCAGCGAAGAGATGTGGCAACGCCTCGGCAATACGACGTCGCTGACCTACGCCGCGTTTCCCGAGGCTGACCCGGCGCTATTGGTGGATGACGAAGTCGAGATTCCGGTGCAGATCAACGGCAAAGTCCGCGGTCGCGTTCTCGTGGCCGCCGACGCCTCAGAAGCTGAACTCGAAGCGAGCGCCCGGAAAGACGAAACCATCGCGGGATATCTCTCCGATGTCACGGTCCGCAAGGTCATCGCGGTGCCGGGTCGGTTGATCAACTTCGTCGTCGGCTAACGCCATGGTGCGCTCGGGGCGCGTACGCATCGTGATTGTGCCGTGGCTGATGCCCAACGTGCGCGCGATCACGTTCGGGCGTTGGGTTGTCGTGCGGGCCGGCAACGAACGCGATGAGCAATTACTCGCGCACGAACTGGTCCACGTCATGCAATGGGAGCGGTTGGGTTGGTGGCGGTTCTTGCGGGTGTATCTGGGTGCGTATTGGTTGGGTCGGCGCAACGGCCTGGCGCATTGGGATGCGTACGCCGCAATACCGCTCGAAGTGCAGGCGCGTGCGCTCGCTGACGAAGTGCGCCCCTTGTCGTCCGAACGCTAAGGCAGTACGTTTCGGCTGAAGCGTCTGGTACTTCCCTCACCGTTGCGTTGATGGGAATGCCATGTTCGATCCGATTCGTGTCACGACGCACCATGCCAATGGCGAGACAGAACACTCGACGTTGCGCCCGAGTGCGCAAACCGCTACCCGCTTTTCGAACGAGTCCGCTCCGCATGCGGAGGTGCACCCGATTGATGCGCTGCGCGCTCCAGATCAATCGTTTTGGCAGCCGCAACGCTTTGAGCGCGTGCGCACCGTCCTCGAGCGGCGATCCGTCCGTGCCGCCGGCGGGCTGGTCGTCCTCCTGGCCTTTGGTGCAACGTGGCTCGCGTTCGGGGGCGGGGCGACACGCGGCTCGGCGTCGAATGCGCAATCCACGAGCGGCAAGCCACTCCCGGCGGGAGCGGCGAGTGAAGCGGCAAGCACCACCCAACCAGTGGCCGACAAGTCTGGGCGCATCACTGTGCATGTTGCGGGGCTGGTGGCCCGACCAGGAGTCATCACCTTGCCGGCCGGCGCTCGCGTCATCGACGCGCTCGAAGCAGTCGGCGGCGCAACCCGCGATGCCGATCTGACATCAATCAATCTCGCGGCAACGTTGCGCGACGGAACCCAGATCGTGGTTGCAAAACCGGGAGTTGCCGTAAGCAGTGCAGCCGCATCGCACGAGGCGATCATTAACATCAACACGGCGTCGCCAGAGCAACTCGAATCGTTGCCTGGGATTGGCCCTACGCTCGCGAGCGCAATCGTGCGCGAACGCGAACAGCGCGGACCGTATCGCTCGGCCGAGGATCTTCAGCGCGTGAGCGGTCTGGGCGCTCGGCGCATCGCCGATCTCAAAGCACGGATCGCAGTGTGAAGCTCGTCCTGGGCGTTGTAGCACTCGTCGGTGGGGTGTGGATCGGGCGCGAGCTTGGGTCGGGGAGTGGAGCAATCGCACTCTTCATAACGCTCCTGGCACTTGTGCTCGCGTGGTGGTGTCGATCTGCGCTGCGAATGGCCGCACTATGTCTTGCGTGCTGTGCCGGTGGATGTGCCGTGATGCAGCGTGCCCAAAATGGCCTTGACCACAACCCACTCACCGCGCTCGGTGCAACGCGCGCGTTAGCGACGGTACACGGCACTCTCGCTGATGATCCGAAGGCATCAACGGGCTCCGCGCGTGTTGTGGTCCGGGCAACCCAAGTGGAATTGCGTGACGGCACGCGCATCGATGGGGGCGGACGTCGCCTTGTCGTGCGGGCCACGGCCGGAACTGCGATGCGTCTGGCATCGTTGCGGGCGGGAGACACCGTCGAACTCGATGGGGCGTTTACCGAGTTGAGCCGTTACAACCAGCGGTTATGGCGCGAGCACATCGTGGGGGAGTTTCGGGCCCGAACCCTGCTCGCCTACCGGAGCCCGGGCCCGGGCATCGTTGCGTTGGCAAACGCGCTGCGGGCTACGGTGCTGCGCGGGCTGGTGTCGCTTCCATCGCCCCAACGTGGGCTCGCCGTTGGGTTTCTTCTCGGTGATACGAGCGAACTATCAGCGCCCGACGTCGCCCGCTACCGCGCGAGCGGCCTCAGCCACCTGCTTGCCGTGTCGGGGGCCAACCTGGCGTTCGTCACTGCGTGTGTTGCTCCGTTCCTGCGTCGGTTCGGGCTCACCGTCCGATGTCTTGGTGCCGCGACGGTGGTTGTGATCTTTGTGGTCATGACACGCGGCGAACCATCGGTACTGCGCGCGGCGGCCATGGCGTTGCTGTCGCTGTTGGCGTTACGAAACGGTCGCACGGTTTCGAGCGTGCGTTGCCTGGCACTTGCGAGTGGTGTGCTCGTGGTCATCGATCCATTCTTGGTGTTCCGGCCGGGCTTCCAGCTCTCGGTTGCAGCAACTGCCGGACTCGTCGTCGGGAGTCAACCCATTGCGCGGTGCCTCCCGGGTCCACGAGTGTTGCGCGACGCAATCGCAACGCCTCTCGCCGCGCAACTCGGAGTGTTGCCGGTTGCGCTCGCAACATTTGGGGCCGTTCCGCTCATTGGATTGCCGGCCAACCTCGTTGCGGCGCCGATGGCCGGGCCGGTCACGATGGCGGGAATCGTGACCGGGTTGGTCGGTGGGCTGTTGCGTGATCCACTCCCGGGACTGGCAACCGCGTTGCAATATCCGACCGCGTTGCTGATCAGCGGGGTGCACGCCGTGGCAACGATTGCTGCTCGGATGCCGGGGTATGTCGATGGGCGCTTCGTGGTTGCGATCAGCGTTGTCGTGGCGGCACTGGCCGTGGCGCTGCGGCAGAGGGCCCCGGGCGCCCCTCGAATACGGGCGGGAGTGGCCCGCTAGTCTCGGCTCTCGTGACCACGATCTTCACCCGCATCATCAACGGCGAAATCCCCGGAACCTTTGTCTGGCGCGACGAAACCTGTGTTGCGATCATGACGAAAGATCCCATCCAGCCCGGGCATACCCTCGTTATTCCGATCGCGGAAGTCGATCATTGGACCGATCTGGATGCCACAACTGCTGCGCACCTGATGCAGGTTGCGCAGCAAATCGGGCAAGCACAGATGCGCGCGTTTACCCCAACCCGCGTCGGACTGATGATCGCCGGACTCGAAGTCCCGCACGTGCATCTGCATGTCATCCCGATGAACACCATGGCCCACTTATCGTTTGCGAACGCGGTCGTCGATGCCGATCCGACAGGTATACAGGCGGCTGCGGACAAGATTCGTTTGTCCCTCGGTTCGGTCGGCGCGAACGGGGTGGCGTCTTGAGCCTCGACGCCACGATGGATAGTTGCACCGCGGCAGTGTGCGCCAACCCGGATGATCTTCCGGCAGGTACTCGCGTCCACGCGTTGAACACCGACGACGATCTGCGGACCTTGGGCGCGCTCATCCACGAGCATGGCGCGGCCAATATTGCTGTGGTTGTCAACGGCGAAGATGTTGCGGCGTGTGCCCGCGTCAGCGTTGCGGTCACCTTGGGAGTTGCGTTGGTAGTGAGCGATTCCCCGCACCGCATCGGCGAAGTGGTGCGCGTTGCGGACGCACTTCGTCGAGGAGTAAGCGAGTCGGCATGACCAACCTGTATTTGGTTCGCGGCGACGATCCGTTGCTACGCGCGGACGCGCTGCGCGAGCTCGTCGATGAGGTGCTTGCCGGTCAAGACCGTTCCCTTGCCGTCGAGGAGTTTGCGATCCCGGGTCGTGCCGACGGTGACGAAGAAGTTGGTGGCGCGGCCGGTCGCGCTGCGGTACTGGCAAGTGCCATCGACGCGGCGCAGAGTCCACCATTTATGACCGATCGCCGCGTGGTGATCATTCGAGAAATCGGTGCGTGCAGCGCTTCAGATGTCGTGCCGCTCGTTGCGTATCTCGACGATCCGATGCCGACCACCGTGATGATTCTGGTTGCCGGGGGTGGTCGCCTTGCTCCCGGGATCACCAAAGCGTGTAAAGCCTCGGGCGAAGAGCGCGGGCCGGTTACGGAAGATGTCGCGTCGGTACTGAGCGAACGTGCGAGCGCAGCCGGGATCCGACTCGCCCCTGATGCTCTGCGGGCAGTCACGGAGCATCTCGGTTCGGATGCCGGACGAGTGCCGCAAATTGTGGAGCTCCTTGCGTCCACCTACGGTGAAGGGGCACGACTCTCCGAAGCAGACGTCCTCCCGTATTTGGGCGAAGCGGGATCCATTCCGGTGTACGAGCTCGCGAATGCAGTCGAAGCGGGCGATGTTGCCGGGGCGCTCACAGTTCTGGATCGCATGCTCACCGTGACAAGCATGCAACAACCCAAACCGATGCACCCATTGCAGGTGCTGGCCATGCTGCACAACCAAGTGCGACGACTTGCGCTGCTCGACGATCCATCGATTCGCACCGATGCACAAGCCGTCGAAGCGTTGGGCGGCAAAGTAAAGCCGTATCCGGCGAAGAAGGCTCTAGCGACGTCGCGCAAGTGGGGTTCTGAGCGCATTCGTCAGGCGTACGACGCGTTGGCCGACGCGGATCTTGCGCTCAAAGGGGCGAGCGCGATGCCCGAACGTACCGTGGTCGAAATTCTGGTGGCGCGACTTGCCGGTCTCTCGCAGCGGGCGGGCGCTCGGCGCTGACTCGTAACGCGAAGCGGGGCGCCCGCAGGCGCCCCGTCGTCACATTTATGGAATTGCGATCAGCTCTTGGCTTTGCTCGCAGCCTTCATGAGGCGCGAGGTGCGTCGAGCCGCCTGGTTTTTGTGGATACGGCCTTTCGCACCCGCCATGGCGAGGCGCTTCTGCGCGGCCTGCATGCTGGCCTCCGCAGTCTCGGCGCCGCCAGCAATGGCGGTACGGGCGGTCTTGACGCGCGTCTTGAGCTCTGACTTGGTGGCGAGATTGCGCTCGCGGCGTACCTCGTTGGTCTTGATGCGCTTCTTTTGACTCTTGATGTTGGCCACGTCGGCTCCGGATCTCGAATGAACCGGGTGAGGGTAGCAGCGGGGCGAATCGCCCGTCAGGTCCGGGTCGTCCAGGCCGGATTGGTCCAGGCAGGGGCGCCCCGATACCGGGCCGATCCGGTCGCCCATCCGACATGGATCGGGCAGAACGGCGAGAATAAGCGGCCCGCAAACAAAGCAGCCCCGTGATCCCGACTCAGTCCCTCCGCAACTTCTCGATCATCGCTCACATCGACCACGGCAAGTCCACCTTGGCCGACCGATTCCTCGAGCTGTGTGGTGCCGTCGATCCGCGATCGATGCGGGCGCAGTACCTCGACTCCATGGACATCGAGCGCGAGCGCGGGATCACGATCAAAGCGCAAAACGCGCGTCTGCACTGGAAAGACCACTGGCTGCAAATCATCGACACACCCGGCCACGTCGACTTTGGTTACGAGGTCAGTCGAAGCTTGGCGGCATGCGAAGGCGCCGTGCTGTTGGTGGACGCGTCACAAGGCATCGAAGCACAGACGCTGGCGAACTGTTACCTCGCGCTCGAACACGATCTCCAAATCATCGCGGTCATGAACAAGATCGATCTTCCGGCTGCCGAACCTGACCGGGTTGCGGGCGAGATCGAAAAGGTGCTGGGCATTCCGGCTTCTGAGGTGCTGCGCATTTCGGCGAAAACCGGTGCAGGTGTCCCCGAGTTGCTTGACACGATCGTCGAGCGTATCCCCGCACCCGGCGGCGATGCCGATGCTGCACTGCAAGCGCTGATCTTTGATTCGTATTACGACGCGTACCGCGGCGTCATCAGCTCGATTCGCGTCTTTGCTGGTGTGCTCACGAGTGGTGCGCGCGTGCGTTTCGTACAAGCAAACGCCGTTCACGAAGCCGAAGAGATCGGGGTTCGCCTTCCAGACCCTTCACCGGTGGCGGCGCTGGGCCCGGGTGAGGTCGGGTATTTGATCGCCGGAATCAAAGACGTCGGACAAGCGCGGGTTGGCGAGACCGTGAGCACGGCGCGCGATTCAGCGCAGGCACTCCCGGGATATCGCAATCCAAAGCCGATGGTGTTTTGTGGGCTTTATCCCATCGATGGTGACGATTTTCCGGTGCTGCGCGAGTCGCTCGAAAAACTGCGCCTCAACGATTCATCGTTTACGTATGAACCGGAGACCTCGGGTGCACTCGGTTTCGGTTTTCGGTGCGGGTTCCTTGGTCTGTTGCACATGGAAATCATTCGCGAGCGACTCGAGCGCGAGTACAACCTCTCGCTGGTCGCCACCGCACCCAACGTGGAGTATCAGGTACATCTCACCACAGGTGCGGTTGAAATCTGCGATAGCCCTACGTCCTTGCCGGCGCCGAATCAGCTCGAGCACATCGAAGAACCGTTCGTAGGCGTCTCAATGCTGACGCCTACGGAGTACATCGGGGCGCTCATGGAGCTCGCTCAGCAGCGGCGCGGCGAACTCGAGAAGATGGAATACCTCTCCGAGGAGCGGGTCGAGCTGAAGTACGCGATCCCGCTCGCCGAGATTGTGATGGACTTCTTCGATCAAATGAAGTCACGCACCAAGGGCTATGCGAGTCTCGACTACGAACCGATCGGATATCGGCGATCCGAACTCGTCAAAGTCGACATCATGTTGAACAACGTGGCCGTCGACGCATTCAGCGCGATCGTGCACCGAGATAAGGCATACGACTACGGCCGGCGTATGGCCGAGAAGCTCCGGGAGCTCATTCCTCGGCAGCTCTTTGACGTGCCGATCCAAGCCGCTATCGGTGGCCGCATCATCGCTCGCGAGACCGTGAAAGCGAAGCGCAAAGACGTCTTGGCCAAGTGTTACGGCGGAGACATCACGCGTAAGCGCAAACTGCTCGAAAAACAAAAAGAGGGCAAGAAGCGGATGAAGAACATCGGGCGCGTCGAAGTCCCACAAGAAGCCTTTGTTGCCGCGCTCAAACTCAGCGAATAATCGCAGGAAACCAGTTCGTGGCTAAAGCCACGGACGCACAGCGCCGACCGGGCTGCCGTGCACGGGTGCGACCTTCACCACAGTTCCGGTGTACGGCGCGTGGATCATGAGGCCGCTGCCAACGTAGAGCCCCACGTGCCGGCTTCCGCCCGGACCCCAAAACAGCAGGTCGCCCGGGAGAAGTTCATCCAGCGGCACTTTGGTGAAGCGCGCGTACTGCGCCCCGGAGTAGTGCGGCATGTCGATCCCGGCTGATTGGTATGCGCGCATCGTCAATCCGGAGCAGTCGTACGAGTTAGGCCCGGCGGCGGCGTACACATAGGGCTTACCGATTTGCGCCTGCGCGAAGGCAATTGCGGTACGGGCCGCCGCACTCGGTGGCGTGTTTGCAGGAACGCCGGGGCCGATGTTTGCATCACGGATCGTTCCGCGTGATGCCGACGCGGCCGCTTGTGCAGCCAGGCGCTGACGCTCTTCTTCTTGCGCCATCAGCGTGCGAATCTCGGCGTTGATCGCGCTCAGCGTGCGCTCTTGGTCGGCGTTGGCTCGCTTGAGGTCCGCCGATGCTTTCGTGATGGCGTCACTTTCGGCTTTGCGACGGGCCTGGAGATCGGTCAGCGCCTTGCGCTTCGCCGTCAGATCCTCTTGAACATATGCGAGCTTGTTCATCGCTTGGCGGTCACGCTCGTTCGTCAGCTCGGCATACTTTGTGCGTTGCGCCGCAGTTTCGAGCTCGCTCAAGCTCAGTTCTTGCTCGGCGAGCACGGTTCCCGAGGCGTTTTGTTTCAAGAGTTCGGCAGCGCGCCCGCTCACTGCGCTTCGCAGCGATGCGGCATTACGTTCGGCAGCGGCGAGATTCTGCTCGGCTTCGGCCAAGGAACGGTTGGTTTGATTGAGGCGGTACTGCGCACCGTTGTATTGCTCGGCAAGCGCAGAGATACGGCGCCCGTTCGCCTCGATTTCCGCTTGCAGACGAACCGCTTGGGCCTGCTTGTCGGTGAGCGGCGACGCAAAGCTCAATTGGGTACTGAAAGCGCCGAGAACAATGCTGAGAGCGGCAGCGGCGCTGATCTTTCGGATGTTCATCCGTTGCTCCTGATCGCAGCGCCACCCGAAGGCGGCTGACGGAGGGACGGTCCCTACCGAAGAACGATGGAGAGCTTAACGAAGCGCTCCGGGCGGGCTCCATTTTCCCTGATTTGCCCAGGAAATAGAGGTCGCGTCAGCCGGTCGGGTTCATAACGGGACATGTGCACAATGCTAAGTGTCAGCATGGAGAGGTGGCTCGTGCATTTGGCATCTACCTTCACATCCCGTTTTGCGCGCACCGCTGCGACTACTGCGACTTTGCGACCTGGACCGATCGGGCGCACCTCATGCAGGACTACGTCGATGCCTGCCGACGTGATCTCACTCGACGCAACCTCCCCGAGGCGACGACCGTATTTTTTGGTGGGGGTACGCCTTCGTTGTTGCCCGCCGCGTTGCTGACGGAACTGCTCGACGCAGTTCCGAGCGTTGCGGGCGCTGAGGTCACCGTGGAGTGCAATCCCGACACCGTTTCGTATGACACCTTCACGGAGTATGTAGCGCACGGCGTGAATCGCATTTCGCTTGGTGTGCAATCGATGGTTCCACACACCCTGGCTGCGCTTGGGCGTACGCACGATCCGGAAAACGTTCGGCGGGCCGTCGAGGACGCCCGGCGTGCCGGGATCGCGCAGATCAACGTCGACATCATTTATGGCGCGGACGGCGAGTCGAGTAACGACTGGCAGACAACGTTGCACGAAACGCTGGCGTTGGAACCGAATCACGTCAGCGCGTACGCACTGACGGTTGAGGCCGGCACGCCGCTCGATATGCGCATTCGTCAGGGAGACCGCACTGCTCCCGATGACGACGATCAGGCGACGAAATATCAGATGACGGTGGATGTGCTCGGTGAAGCGGGATTCGTGCATTACGAAATCTCGAACTGGGCCCAGCCGGGCGGGGAATGTCGCCACAACCAGTGGTATTGGACGCACGGCGATTACCTCGGCATCGGATGCGCCGCGCATTCCCACGCAAGCGGTGTGCGGTGGTGGACCGTGCGCACCCCGGACCGGTACATCACCGCAATACGAGAAGGACGATCGGCAGCTGCGGGTTTCGAACGGCTCTCCGCGGACTCCCTGGCGGAAGAGGCGTTCACGCTCGCGCTGCGCACCATCGACGGTGCGCGGTACGTGACGAACGAGCGCGTCGATTCCGAACTCGACGCGTTGGTGCGCGCCGGGCTCTGCGAACGCGTGATGTCCGTGGACGGACCGCTGATCGCGCTCACCGATGCTGGCGCCGTCGTCGCCAACGACATCACGGCGCGGTTGTTGAATGCTGGAGCCGCGTTGCCGCTGGCACCGACGGGACCGCTGCCCGAGTGGGCAGCCCTCGACCTCGAGACCGGCGCAGCCTCCCAGTAGAATCCTTCGAACCCTATGTAATCGGGACTTGGTATGGACGAGCGCAAATCCGAAGTGTTGCGAGCAGTGATCGAGGAATACATCGCCACCGGGCAGCCGGTGGCGTCGTCGACAATCGTGCGCTCCGGTCACTTACGCGTCTCTAGCGCCACGATCCGCCATGAGCTCAACGAGCTTGAGCGCGATGGCTATCTGACGCAGCCGCACACCTCGTCGGGTCGCGTGCCAACTGACCTTGGGTATCGCTTCTATGTCGATGCGCTGCGCAGCCCCGCTCGCCTGACCCCGCGCGAGACGCAGGCCATCGCCGGGCTGTTTCAGGTCACCTATCGTGCTCTTGAGGACATGCTCGAAGAGACAAGCCGTTTGCTCTCCGGGCTTACCGGGCATGCGTCGGTTGTCGTCGGGCCCGAGCCCACCGCAGTCGAGGTGCGCAGCGTGCAATTGGTCGAGTTGCAACCGGGAATGGTGCTCCTCGTGACGGTGCTCTCCAATGGCGCAATCGAAAAGTCCACCCTCATGCTCAACGATGTGGGCTGCAGTAGTGAAACGCTGGCGCGCGCCGGTGCGCATCTCGCCGGTGCGCTTGTTGGCCGCCGAGTCGACGCACTCCCGACGCCGTCGGTGGTCGGAGACAGCGCAATCGACGCGGTGGTCGGTGCGGCGCGTGCTGCGCTCACGGAAGGCCTTTCGATGCTCGAGCATGCGGTGCATGTCACCGGAAAGGGCAAGCTCGCGTCGGGTTCGTTCGACACGATGGACCGAGCGGTTCGGTTGCTCGAATTGCTTGAACAGCAAGTCGTTGTCGTCACCATGGTGCGTGAGGTCGTCGATGCGGGGCTGTCGGTTCGAATCGGTGCCGAAAACGAGATCGACGAGCTTCGGAACTGCTCTCTGGTACTAGCACGTTACGGAGGCCAGGGCGCAATGTCCGGCACCGTGGGATTATTGGGCCCGACGCGCATGGATTACCGCCGGGCACTCGCAACGGTTGCTGCAGTATCAGAGGAACTCGGACGGACGCTCACGCAATGAATGCCACTCCCGACTATTACGCGCTTTTGGGTGTTGCGCGCAACGCCACCGACGATGAGATTAAGCGGGCGTATCGCAAGTTGGCTCGCCAGTATCACCCCGACGCGAACGCGGGTGACGGCGAAGCAGAAGCCCGATTCAAAGAAATTAGCGTTGCGTACGAAACGTTGAGCAGTCCAGAAAAACGTCGCCAGTACGACACGTTTGGGTCAACCGGAATGAACGGTGGCTTTACCACTGATGCATTCGGCATTAATGATCTGTTCGACGCCTTCTTTGGTGGTGACCCCTTCGGAGGGCGTCGACCCGGCGGCCCGCCGTCGGGCCACGACGTCGAAATGCCGGTGCGCGTCACGCTTGCGGATGTGGCCGCCGGTGCCACGCGCACGATCGAGGTGCGTTGTCCGGTGGCGTGCGCGCGCTGTGACGGTGCCGGTGCCGAGCCCGGTACGTACCCCACCCGTTGTTCTGCGTGTAATGGCGCGGGTGAAGTGCGGCAGGTGCGTCGCTCGATGTTCGGGCAAGTGATCACCAGCGCAGCGTGTGACGTATGCAACGGAGCGGGCGAAATTGTGGCCACGCCGTGCAAAGAATGTCGGGGCGAGGGGCGCGTGCACGGCGCGTTTTCGCTCGACATCGAAGTCCCAGCTGGCATTGCTGATGGGCAACGACTCCGGTACGCCGGACGCGGCGCAGCCGGTCCGCGGCGTGGGCAACCCGGTGATCTGTACGTGCGTATCGATGTCGAGCCGCATTCGGATTTTGAGCGACATGGCGACGATCTTGTGACGGCGCGGCGCATCGCCTACGCGCAAGCGGTGTTCGGGACGCACCTCCCGATCGAGACGCTCGAAGGTCCAGAGGAACTCGTCGTGCCGGCCGGGACTCCCTCGGGACGCGTGTTCCGGTTGCGGGGCCGTGGAATTCCGCATTTGCGCGAACGTGGTCGGGGCGATCTGTTAGTGCGGGTCGATATCGACATCCCGGATTCATTGCCGCCCGAACAAGAGGCACTCCTTCGTCAACTCGCCGAGATGCGCGGCGAGGAACTCGCTCCCCAAAGCACGGGACTGCTGGGCAAAATCAAGTCCGCGTTCCAGTGACTCCAGCGTCGGTGCGAGCGGCGGCCCATGTGTTTGTTGCGTCGTTAGATGACGAGCTCACGATTTCTGGAAATGACGGGCATCATCTGGCGCGGGTGTTGCGCCTACGGCCGAATGAAGTCGTCACTGCCGCAGATGGTTTCGGAAACTGGCGGGCCTATTTGGTGCGTGCAGTAGAGGGACATGCAGTGCACTGTTCAGCAAGCGCGCCAGTTGCGTTCGACGAGCCGTTATTCCCGCGAGTGGCGATTGCGTTTGCGCTGACCAAGAGCGACAAGCCCGAAACGACGGTGATGCATCTGACGGAACTTGGTGTCGATCGAATCGTCCCGCTTCTGTTGACCCACTCCGTTGTTCGCTGGGATGCAACCAAGGCGCTCGCCGCGCACGAACGGTTCGTGGCGAAAGCGCGCGACGCTGCGATGCAGTCACGGCGTAGTCGCGTGCCGGTTATCGAACCGGTAGGGACCCTTGATTCGCTCCTGGATCATCCGGCACTCGTTGTGGCCGACATTGATGGTGTGGCACCGAAGGTCAACCCCGCGCTCACCGCCGATCCGATTGGTGGCGAATGGTGTGGCGTCGTTGGTCCCGAAGGTGGCTTTCATTCCGACGAGCGCACGGCTCTCGTGCGCTCGTCGCCGTATCCGCCGCTGACGATTGGCCGGTCCGTGTTGCGAGCAGAGACTGCGGCGTTGAGCATCGCTGCGCTGCTGTGCGCGGCCCGGAGTTGAGCGACTCGGTTTAATAAACGCGCCTTGCGTGCATGTTTGGGCTCTCTACGTCGTGAGATCCCAAATGGGGCCGAGAGATCGAGGTTGCAATGGAAGACGAATCCGTCGACGAAGCCATGGGAGCTGCGATCGGAGAACGGCTCCGCTCCATTCGCCGACAGCTGCGCTGGTCGCTGCACGAAGTGGAAACGCAGTCCGAGCAGGAATTCAAGGCATCGGTGCTCGGCGCATATGAACGCGGGGAACGCGCAATTTCGCTCCCGCGCTTGTTGCGCCTTGCGAATTTGTACGGCGTTCCGGCAGATCAGCTGCTCCCCCAGACGCGCGCCGCGATGAGCGCGCCCGAGACCGGTACGGGGGGCTTCACGATCGACCTGGTTGCGCTCCACGCGCTCGAAGCGACGGAGCGGGAAATACTCGAACGTTTCGCCGCGGCAATCCAGCGCCAGCGCCAGGACTTCAATGGACGAATGCTCACGATTCGCAATGCAGACCTGCAATTCCTGGCGGCGGTTCTGGGTCGGTCGGTCGAGGAGCTCAATGCGCGACTCTTGGACCTGGGATTGGAGTCCGCAGGGACCGGTGGCACGGGCTAAAGGGAAGAATCGAGACCAAGGCGAGGGGCTCAAGGGCCGTTTTCGGAGGTTGTGCGTGCTGCGCGACCCAGGGGGATCTCCGATCCCGCTAGGCTTGTGCGAACGTGTCCGCGCCGCCATCTACCCAGGTCAAAGTTCTCGTCCCCAGCAACCACCTCATGGTGGGTTTGCTGGGTGCTCGCGATGAACTGCTCCGCATCGTCGAAGGGGCATTCCCCGTCGACATCCTCGTGCGCGGTAACGAGATCACCGTCACCGGTGCTCCCGCCGATGCTGAGCAGGTCGGAAGACTTTTCGAAGAACTCGTTGGAGTACTCGAGGGTGGACAGGTTCTCGATCGCGATTCGGTAAGCCGCTCCATCGCAATGCTCAAAGCTGACGAATCGCCCCGCGAGGTCTACTCCACCCAGGTGCTGCGCGGACGGCGAACGGTGCGTCCCAAAACCGCAGGGCAAAAGCGCTACGCCGAAGCAATCGTTGCGAACACCGTTACCTTTGGTATCGGTCCCGCCGGCTCGGGCAAGAGCTACCTGGCGGTCGCCGCTGCGGTTCAGGCGCTGCAATCCAAGACGGTGAATCGCATCATTTTGACGCGCCCGGCAGTAGAAGCGGGCGAGCGTCTCGGGTTCTTGCCCGGCGACCTGCTGGCCAAGGTTGACCCGTATTTGCGGCCGCTGTACGACGCGCTCCACGACATGATTGATGCAGAAATGGTGCACCGCCTCATGGAACGCGGCACCATCGAAGTCGCGCCGCTTGCATTCATGCGAGGCCGAACCCTCAACGATTCGTTCATCATCCTGGATGAAGCGCAAAACACCACACCAGAGCAGATGAAGATGTTCCTCACTCGGTTGGGGTTCGGTTCGCGAATGGTCGTGACCGGTGACATCACTCAGATCGATCTTCCCGAAGGGAAGAAGCGATCGGGGTTGATGGCGGTTCGCAAGATTCTCGATGGCATTAACGACGTTGCGTTTGTCGAGTTGGGATCGGCCGACGTCGTGCGCCACCGCATTGTCCAAGACATCGTGGACGCGTATGCGCGTCACGACGAAGAGGCGTGAGGAAACGTGGACTTTGACCTCATCGGTGACCCGCGAGTTGAGGTCTTCGGCGCGAACGAACAAAAAGAATTTGACGTCGAAGTCTTGCGTTGGGTGCGGCTCGCCCGCTTTGTGTTGAGCGAAGAGAAGGTTCCGGGGGAAGCGGAGCTGAGCTTGTTCTTCGTTGACGAGCAGGCCATCACCGACCTCAACGAACGGTTCATGGAATCCGAGGGCCCAACCGATGTGTTGGCGTTTCCGATGGACGACGACATCGTGCTGGGCGGGCGTCAACCCGATCAAGGCGGACGCGGGCCCGGTGCCCCCACGGAGCCGGGGGAGCCGCCGTACATCATCGGCGACGTGGTGATTGCGCCGAGCATTGCGCAAAAACAGGCTGATGAGCGCGGGATCTCCCTCGACGACGAACTTGCCGTATTGGTCGTGCACGGTGTGCTGCATCTGTTGAACTACGACCACGCCGAAGCGATCGAAACTGCTGCGATGCAGCAGCGAGAGCGAGAACTCCTGGCTCGGTTCGCCGAGCTCGAAGCCTTATCCACCGAACAGAACTGATCTAATGCCTCCACATACTGTGCACCCTCCATCATCGACGTCGTTCCTCCTGGTGTTGTCCGGAGGTGACCGATGAGTTCGGCGGACATTTGGATGGCCGCGGTGGCGGTCGTGTTGTTCTGTTGTTCGATCGTGCTGGCAATGGCGGAGACGGCGTTTCTTCGTATGGGCCGTATCCGTGCGCTCGCCCTCGAAGACGAAGGTCGCAAAGGTGCGGCGCGATTGTCGAAGATGCTCGAGCACCCCGAGCGCACCATGAACTCGCTGTTGCTTATGCTCCTCGTGTCACAGCTCACGGTCGCGTCGTTCGTCGGTGTGCTGACCGAGAGCCGTTTCGGCGGCTGGGGTGTTGCGATCGGTATCTTCTTGCAGATCGTGTTGTTCTTCGTGGTGGGAGAAGTCGCGCCGAAGACCTTCGCGGTGCAGCACACCGACCGTGTGGCGTTACGACTCTCCGGGTTGTTGTGGGTGCTAACGAACTTCTGGCCGTTGCGCATGTTGTCGCGTGGGCTCATCGGTTTGGCGAACATCGTGCTTCCCGGGCGCGGGCTGAAGCGTGGCCCGTTCATCACCGAGGAAGAAATCCGCACCATGGCCGATGTTGCTGCGGACGAAGCCGTTATCGAGCGTGAAGAGCGTCGCCTGATTCACTCGATCTTCGAGTTCGGTGACACCGTTGTGCGCGAAGTGATGCAGCCGCGCACCGACATGATTGCGGTGCCGTCCGACATCGCAGTTGATCCGGCGATCCAGCAGGCGATCGACGGCGGCTTCTCGCGCCTCCCGGTCTACGAGGGCACCAACGACAACATCATCGGCATCCTGTTTTTGAAGGACCTCATCCGGGCCGCGCGTAGCGGCGAGGGCGCAACGTCGGCGCGACGCTGGATGCGCCCGGCCGTGTTCGTTCCCGAAGCGAAACGGGTTGCGGAACTGCTCTCCGAAATGCAGCGCGATCGGTTCCATATGGCGATCGTCATCGACGAATACGGCGGAACGGCCGGCTTGGTAACCCTCGAAGACTTGCTCGAAGAAATCGTTGGGGAGATCACCGACGAGTACGACTTGCTCGAGCCACAACTCGAACAACTTGCGGACGGCCGTTTGCGCGTACCGGGCCGCATGTCGGTCGACGACGTGAGCGAGCAACTCGACCTGGAGCTTCCCAACGAAGAGTGGGACACGATGAGCGGTTTGGTCTTTGGTCTACTCGGCCACGTTCCGAGCCAAGGCGAATCGGTTTCCTACAAGAACTTGGAATTCACTGCCGATCGTGTGCAAGGGCGTCGCATTGTTTCCGTCGTTGTCACAAAACATCCTGAGGATGTCGAAGAGTCAGAACCTGCGCACTCGGCGGGGACTTCCGAATCGTGACGTACATACCTGATTCGGACCCCATGTTTCGGTCCGGCTTCGTGAGCTTGGTGGGCCGTCCGAATGTCGGGAAGTCCACGTTGCTCAACGCGATTATCGGGACCAAGGTGTCGATCGTTTCGCCCCATCCGCAAACGACCCGCTCCCAGATTCGAGGTGTGCTCGACTCGGCTGAGGCGCAAGTGGTGTTCTTGGACACCCCGGGTATTCATAAACCTCGGACGTTGCTCGGCGAGCGCACCAATCAGCGCGCGGTCGAGACGCTCAACGAAGTCGATGTGGTGTGCATGCTGATCGAGGCAAACGCACCGATCGGACGCGGCGATCAATTCATTGCCGAACTCGTGCAAAAAAGTCGCACGGCGCGATTTCTCATCGTGAACAAGACCGACGCGGCGCGCCCGGACGAGGTGCTCGAGCATCTTGCTCAGGCGGCGGTTGCATTGGGGGACTTCGATGAGTTCTTCCCGATTTCGGCCAGGACGGGTGCTGGGGTTGATGCACTGGTTCGCGCGATCACACAGCGTTTGCCAGAAGGACCGCGCTATTACCCCGAGGGCACCGCACGAGATCAAGCCGAGACAACGTTGGCGGCGGAGCTGTTACGCGAGAAGTTGCTTGCGGTTGCGCGAGAGGAACTCCCACATTCGATTTCGGTGGTGTGCGAGGAACTCGAGGCCGACGATGTTTCGGAGACACTGCGCCTACGGGCCGTAATCCGGGTCGAGCGCGATTCCCAAAAAGGCATTGTGATTGGCAAAGGTGGCGCAACGTTGCGTGACGCAGGTACTGCCGCACGTCAGGAGCTGGAAGCGCTCCTTGGCTCGCCGGTGTATCTCGAGACGATCGTGCGGGTGGATTCGCAGTGGCAGCGGCGCAGTCAGAGTCTCGACCGCTTGGGCTTCTGACGGCTTGGGCTTCTGAGCACACTGCACAAACGCACGAGAGTTCTGGCGCGCCGCCCCGAAGATTTCCTCGGGCGGCGATCTCCACAAGGCTTTTGCGCAAGTTGCTGATTTTCCCGGCGGCCCCGCTAGCATGCGCCGCAATGCTCCTTTCAAGCCTTCCAGGAAAGCATTCATGACTGCTCGCAACGTATGCCGTCGATTCGTTCCGTTCGTTCTCGGCGGTGCTGTATTGCTCGCCGGTTGCGAAACCGGTCCGAAGAACAATCAAAACTCGCTTCGACCCGAGGGTCCGGCTTCGCAAACGATTCTGAATTTGTTTGCGCCGTGGTTCTGGGTAGCAGTGGTTATCGGTGTTGGCGTGGTAGCTGCCACGTTCTTTGTTGCGATTCGTTATCGCGACAAGGGCGATCGCCGTCCAAAACAGACGCATGGGCACACCGCACTCGAGATCGGCTGGACGGTCATCCCGGCGCTGATTCTTGCGGTGATGGGAGCCTTTACGGTCGCCACCATCTGGAAGCTCGCGGCACCGGCCGAAAGCAACGCCATCAAAGTTGAAGCGGTTGGCAAGCAGTGGTGGTGGCAGTTCAACCTCAAGACGGATCCCTACGAAGTCACTGCCGCCGATGGCAAAAAGACAATGGCGACGCGGGTAGTTACCAGTGGCGAGCTGCACATCCCGGTGGGTCGCCAGATCGAGCTCAACGTCAAGTCCTGCGATACGCCCACAAGCGAGCTGGGCAAGGATTACGACCCGGCGAACCCGCCGAACACGGGATGCAACGTCATCCACTCGTTTTGGATCCCGTCGCTCAACGGCAAGGCTGATGCGGTCCCGGGTCGCGATCACCGGCTCATTCTCAAAGCCGACCAGCCGGGTACGTACCTTGGGCAATGCTCCGAGTACTGCGGCTTGAGTCACGCCAACATGCGTATGCGCGTCATTGCGCAAACACCAGCGGACTATGAGGCATGGCTCGAGAATCAAAAGAAGGGTCCGGTAACCCCGCTTACGGACGCAGCAGGGAAACCGGCCGGTGCAACGCAGGACTTGATCATCAACAAGTACCAGTGCACTAACTGCCACATCTTCGATGACCCGAGCAAGGTCAACTATGCGCCGAACCTCACACATTTGGCGAGTCGCACGACCATTGCCGGAGCGTCATATTCCATCCTCGATGAACAGGGCCAGATCGCCGGCATTGGATACGAACATCTGTGGCGCTGGATTCACAATGCATCGGATCCAAAGTGGGGAGTGCCCATGCAAAACGGCGGGTGTCGATTCCCCCCGCCGGCAACGTGCGTTGGTATGCCGAATTTCGCGATCGAGCAAACCCAAACCATTAAGGGCAAGACCACGCAGTACCCGGCAATGAGCGAGCAAGAAGCCCAGCTCATTGCGGATTACCTGAAGGGACAGAAGTGATGCAGGCCATCACCATCGTAGAAGGAGTGCGTCGATGACCACGATCGCACCCCGCGCCGATCTCCCGGCTCGCAGCTACGCACTGTTGCGTCGGCCCAAGAAAGAGACCGGCTTTTGGAGCTGGTTCACCACGGTGGACCACAAAAAGATCGGTCTGCTGTACATCGGTTTTGCGCTGCTGTTCTTCGTGATCGCCGGCATCGAAGCACTGTTGATTCGTCTGCAGCTCGCCGGCCCCAACGGCACGGTGCTCACCGCTGCGCAGTACAACCAGATGTTTACGATGCACGGCACCACAATGGTGTTCCTCGCCGGAATGCCGCTCGCTGTCGGGTTCGGCAACTACTTGGTGCCACTTCAGATCGGTGCACGCGATGTTGCGTTTCCGCGCATCAACATGCTCGGGTTTTGGTTGTTCCTCTTCGGTGGAATCTTCGTGTATTCGGGGTTGACCTGGTAATTCCGGGAAATAAATCCGTTTCCCAGCACATGGTCAATATGGCAATGGGTGTTTAGGTTCCTCACAAGGTTCAGCTTGTTGTCTGAAATAAAGTTCCTGACCTCCTCCTCTTCTTTCGGCTCGTAACAGGCTGCATCGATAAGAATGCAATCGCCGGTTTCATCGTATAAAATATAGGAGTTGACCATGAAGGTGTTGAATACAAATTTCCTGATTTTTATCATCCGTTTTTCGTGTTTTACAAGTGCCGCAAAGGTACGAAAATGCAGCCACATGACCGGCACATTGAAAATATTCGTACCTTAGCGGCTCCATTAAATGCCCTTGTATAAACGGATATGGCGAAGGAAACATGCGTGAACCGTGGTTTAAAAATCTGGACGACAGCGTGGATTCTTCTTGGCCTTGTGATCCTTTTCCCGGTGGTGGGTCAACCCCAGTTTTACAATGGCTCACAACTTACTTTCGGTAAAAGCAGGGTTCAGTACAGTGATTTTCTGTGGCTGAATTTCAGGTTCGATAAATTTGACACCTACTATTACCTCAACGGGAAGGAACTGGCAATGTACGCTGCCGAGTATGCCGATAAACACATCAAGGAGATCGAACTCGATTTGCAATCGAACCTTGAAGAAAAAATTCAGTTTATCATTTTCAACACCCTTTCTGATTTAAAGCAGAGCAATATCGGGCTGTTCGGCGATTGGGACTATTACAATACCGGCGGGGTTACCCGGATCATCGGAGGCAGGGTTCTCCTGTTTTTTGACGGGAATTACGAACATTTCGATC
>JBMOIW010000019.1:0-27723 GCA_049317145.1 Acidimicrobiia bacterium | reverse complement strand
CCAGCAGCGCCTCGCCGTCGACGAAGAGTTTTTGACGCGCGGCGTCAATGTCGAATTCTCCGGCGGCGAAAAGAAGCGGATGGAGACGCTCCAGCTCGCATTGCTTGAACCCAAGTTTGCGATCCTCGACGAAATCGACTCCGGCCTTGACGTCGATGCACTGCGTGACGTGTCCCAGCGCATACAGGCGCTGACTGCAGAGCGCGGGCTGGGCGTGCTGGCGATTACGCATTACACGCGGCTGCTGCAGGAGCTCGCGCCGGACGTGGTGCATGTTCTGGTTGGGGGCCGAGTGATCGCCAGCGGTGGCCCAGAGCTCGCCGACAAGCTCGAGTCAATCGGGTACGAAGGCCTTATTCAGGAGCTTGGAATCGAGATCCCCGACGCACCGCCGCAGCCGGTCGATCCGTTTGCCGATCCGCTTGGCTTTTAGCTCGAAGTCGTTCTTGCGCCTTTACGCCTCATCGGGATGGTGCGCAACGCGTCGTTGCAATTACGGCGAGGGGTGGCGGTCAACCGCCGCCAAGAGTGGTTGTAGTCGGCGGCACCGTCGTTGTCGTAGTGGGCGCAGTTGTGGATGTAGGCGCTGTCGTTGACGAGGGCGCGGCCGTCGTCGAGGTAGGGGCCGTCGTCGAGGTAGGGGCCGCAGTGGTCGAAGGACTCGAAGGACTCGACGTGCCGCTCGTTGTACTTGGTGCCGGCGCGGGGACGGCATTGTCCGGGATCGGGGTGCGCGTCACGGCGCGGCGGCCATCGCTGCCCCCCACGACGTACACCGGATCACCGAGGCTTACGAGGTCTTGGAAGTATTCGGCGATGTACATCGGGATACGAACGCAGCCATGCGATGCCGCTTGCACTGGGACCTGCGGGTACCCGTGGACCGCGATTCCGCCGTTGAAATATGTGGGGCGGTAAATGCGGCCAAGGTCACCATCTTGCCAGCCTGGGTACTTGGTATAGAAGGTGTAGCGACCCGATGGTGTGTCGCCGTATTCGCAAATGCGCGTACCGCCGGTCTTGGGCACCCAGCAGTAGTAGTAACCGGCTCCCGACGAGATCGTGGTCATGAGCTTGATCTTGTTGTCGACGTACAGCGTTCCGGTTTGCTTTTCGATGTTGACTTCGAAGCGTTTCGGTTCAGCGTTTTCGGTGATGAGCGGCTTCGGCCAGGTGAACGTGTTGAGCGCAACGCGTTCTTCTTCACCGATCACGCCGTTACGTTCGAAGCCCATGATTTTTTGGAGGGTTTGTACGGCAAACACCGTCGATTGGTCGTAGACCTCATCGATGTCACCCGGATCAAACCGGAGATCGGCGAGTCGTTGTTCGAACGCTCGCACTTCCGGGCCGCGCTTTCCGCGACTGAGCGTCGCACCGTTGAGTGCCGGGAGCTCCATGACGGCGGGATTGACTTCGCCCACTGGGGTTGTGGTTGTGGTGGTGGGCGGTTCGGTTGTGGTGGTGGGGGGTTCGGTGGTCGTCGTGACCGTCGCTTTAGCGGCGTCCGCAGAATGTCCTCGCCACACCACGCCGACGGGAATGGTGACCGCAATGAGCGTCGCCGATGCTCCGACACTGAGCAAGACGCGACGAGTGAGCATCGTGGCTTTTGCTGATTGCACGAACTGTTTCACTGTCGTCCCGCCTTGCGAGTGTTGGCAGGATCCTACCCAGGCTGGGCCGAGCAAAGTCGGTCAGTCTTGAAACAGATCCGTGCAGTGGCTTCTCCGGCGGCGAGGTCGGCTTATTGTGATACGCCGAGTGCGCCGAGAAGATCGGCGAGCGGATCGACGGCTGCAGCGTTACCGAGGACGGTGAGGCGGAGGTCCAAGAGGACGTCGGTCACCTCAGCGGCGTGGATGAGTTCCCGGCCAGCGAACGCTTGGATCGCTCGGTCGATGATTTCGGTGAACGCATCTTGGTCGAAAACCTCGGACATGGTGACCTCCAGTGTCGCGAGGGTCGGCCGCTTCCCGGCCTCGTGCCACGCCCGCCGCAAGCGGGTTACGCCGAGGCTTCGTCGAGCCCCTGGGCCAAGGTGTTCCAGGCCAGGGTGGCGCACTTGATGCGCACCGGGAACTTGACCACACCGCGCAGCGCCTCAAGATCGCCCAACGTCACTTCGGGAGCGGCCTCTGCCGGCGCGGCGGCAGGCCCGCTATCGAGTTCGGATTCGTGGATCGACATCATGGACTTGAATGCCCGCATGATCTCGCGTGCCTGCGCAACGGTCTTGCCCTTGACCGAGGCGCTCATCATCGACGCGGATGCTTGGCTAATAGAACAGCCCTGACCCGAGAGTTTCACGTCCGAAACGACCCCGTCAGCAATTTCGACGTAGAGCACGATCTCATCCCCGCAGAGCGGGTTGAAACCCTCGACGCGATGTGCGGGCGGGCATGCGAGCTCTCCACGGTTTCGTGGTGCGCGGTAGTGGTCGAGGATGATCTCTCGGTAAAGATCTTCGAGTCCGGCCATGGGCGAGATCCTATGAGGTCCTATAGGACGAAGAAGGCTGCAGCCCGATCGAGGGCACTGACCAGCGCATCGATGTCGGCTTCGTCGTTGTAGATATAGCTCGATGCCCGGCTCGTTGCCGGAACGCCGAGGCGGCGCATCAGCGGCTTGGCGCAGTGGTGGCCCGCGCGGACGCAAACTCCCGCTTCGTCGAGCACCTGCGAAATGTCATGTGCGTGAATCCCCTCGAACAGAAATGAAATAGCGCCCTCGCGGCGGTCAATGTCGGTCGGACCGTAGATGCGTAGGGTCTCGCCAAACGCGTGGGTGAGTGCGTTGAGCGCGTAGGTCGTGAGTTCGCGTTCGTGGTTGCGGACGCGAGTCATCCCGATGTGATCAAGGTATTCCGCTGCTGCACCGAAACCGATGACTTCCGCGATCGCCGGAGTGCCGGCCTCGAACTTCCAGGGGATGTCGTTCGAAGTAAACCCGTCGAACGTGACGTCGCGAATCATGTCGCCCCCGCCGAGGAACGGTGGCATCGCTTCGAGGAGCTCGGCGCGCGCCCACAGCGCACCGACCCCGCTGGGGCCACACATCTTGTGCGCGGAAAAGGCAACGAAATCGGCATCCCACTGCGCAACGTTGGTAGGCATATGCGGGATGGACTGGCACGCATCAACGAGGACGCGTGCGCCGGCGGCACGGGCGAGTGTCGCGAGCTCGGGTACGTCGTTGATGGTGCCGAGCACGTTACTCATTGCGGTAAAGGCGAATAACGCTGCGCCGTCAAGGAGCGCCGGGAGTGCTGCGCGATCGAGTTCGTACGCGTCGGTCATCGGTACCCAACGCAATTCGATTCCGCGCTCCGCCGCAAGAATCTGCCACGGCACAATGTTGGCGTGGTGCTCCATTTCGGTAAGCACGACGGCATCCCCGGGGCGGAGAAACGAGCGACCCCAAGAGTACGCAACAAGGTTGATGGCTTCGGTCGCATTGCGCGTAAAGACCAATTCGCGAGTGTCCGGTGCGCCGATGAAACGTGCCACGCTGGCGCGTGCTGCTTCGTAGGCATCCGAGGCTTCGGCGGCAATTTGGTAAACGCCGCGATGCACATTGGCGTAGTACTCGCGATAGAGCCGATCCATGGCGTCGAGCACCGCATTGGGTTTTTGGGAGGACGATGCCGAGTCGAGGTATACCAGGCGCTTGCCGTTGACCTCGCGCTCAAGGATCGGGAAATCCTTTTTGGTCAGCGCAATGTCGAGGCCGCTCATGCGGGCACCGTCCGGAACATGTCGAAGCCGTTCGCCTCGACTTGTTGCGCGAGTTCGGGACCGCCGCTCACGACAATGCGCCCGTCGATCAAGATGTGGATGCGTTCCGGCGGGAGATAGTCAAGGATTCGTCGGTAGTGCGTCACGAGCAGCAAACCGAGGTGTGGTCGCGCGGTGCGCACATGGCCAATGCCGGTCGCTACCGCTTGAAGCGCGTCGATGTCGAGCCCAGAGTCAATTTCGTCCAGGATTGCGACGTCGGGTTCCATCATGGCCAACTGCAAGACTTCGTTGCGCTTGCGCTCGCCGCCGGAGAAACCCTCGTTGAGATATCGATCGGTGAAACGCGCGTCCATGCCGAGGCGCTTGGTCCACTCCATGAGCGACAGGCGTACTTCGAGGATCGAGAGGTCCGCGATGCCCTTGCGTTTGGCGAGCGCTTGGCGCAAGAAATTCAAGACGCTCACGCCGGGGATTTCTTCGGGGTGTTGGAATGCGAGAAACAATCCGAGGGCGGCGCGGGCGTCGGTCTCGAGTTCGGTGACGTCGGTGTCTCCGAGGAAGATACGTCCGGAGGTCACGGTGTAGGCGGGGTTTCCAAGGAGCGTGTTGGCGAGCGTGCTCTTGCCCGACCCGTTGGGACCCATCAGGGCGTGGAGCTCTCCGCGGGGAATTTCGAGGTCAACGCCTCGCAGGATCTCGGCGCCGTCGACTTCGACGTGCAGCCCTTCGATGCGTAATGCGAGTTCGGACATGGCGGCAAGTGTAATTCCACTATCCCCGTAGTGAAAATCCGCCGGGCCTCACCTTTAGGACGTCTTTAGCCCAACACTCGTCCAAACAGCGCCTCGTATTTCGCGCCCATCGCTGGCCCGGAGAACTCGCGTTCCACCCGGGCCCGACAGGCCGACGGGTCGATTGCTCCGGCCAGTGTTTCGCGCAGTGCGGTGGTGAGGTCCTCGGAGGAGTGACGGAGGAACCCGGTCTCGCCGTCGGCGACCACTTCTGGGAGTGCTCCCATCGGTCGCGCCACGACGGGTGTGCCACACGCCATTGCTTCGATCGTGGTGAGGCCGAAGGGTTCTTCCCAATTCAATGGAAAGACGAATGCGCGGGCGTTGGCGAGAATCTCGACCTTTTTTTCATGAGGCACGAACTCGTAGACCTCGATATCGGAGCCAAGGCGCGGTTCGATTTCGTGTTCCCAGTAGTCGACCTCGTCGACTTCTTCCGGTTTGGCCTTCATGCGCGTGCGGCGGACAATCATCTTCAACGGCATGTCGACACTACGAGCAAGATCGATTGCCTCGGCGGGTCCTTTGTTGGGCGCGGATCGCCCGATGTAGGCGAGGTAATCCTGTTTGTGTTCGGTGTAGGTAAAAGTCGTGAGATCAATGCCGTTATGCACGACGCCGGCGTAGCGAACATCGGGATTCAAAGCGCGCTGGCGCTCGCTGATCGCAACGAGGTGAATGGAATCGGCGACCAAGTCGTAGAACCGCTTGGCGGTGCGTGACCACGGCCCGTGCAACGTTTGCACGGTGGGAGTTCGGCGCGCGCAGGCAGCGATTGCAGCACCAAGCGGTCCGTTGTGATCGTGAACGATGTCGAACTCGTGGGCAGCAAGACCGGCAAATACCGCATGAATCGCGTCATACCAGATGTCGCCCATCAAGGACATGTCGGGTGCCGTCTCGAAAACGGAGCGTTGCGTGGCGCTCGTAAGCGAGTCGCCGCTCGCGAAGAGCGTGACGTCATGACCACGAGCAACGAGCTCTTCGACTTCGAGGGCAACGACTCGCTCGGTGCCGCCGTATCCCGGTGGAGGAACCGGGAGCCAGACCGGAGCAACAATGCCGATCTTCATTGGGTAAGTGCTCCTGTTCCGGCCGGCGCGTCCGGTACAAGACCGCTACACACCTGTTGAAAAAGACGTTCGTATCCGGCCGCCATGGTAGATGCAGAAAACATGCGTTCGACGCGCGCTCGGCACGCGTCCGCTGAGAACGCCCCCTCCCACGCGCGTTGGAGGCCTTTGACGAGGGCATCGTCACTGGAGGCAACGATTCCCGTTACTTCGTGCGCCACGATTTCCGGCGCTGCACCAGCGGGGCATGTCACCACCGGCGTACCGCACGCCAATGCTTCCGCCATAACAAGACCAAAGGGCTCGGGCCACTGGATGGGGAACAACATCGCCCTCGCCGCACCAAGGAGTGCATCCTTTTCTGTTGCGCTAACCCCTTCAAAGATCTCGATGTCGTCACCGAGCAGCGGCGCAACCTTCGCGTTCCAGTAGTCCTGTTCCGCGGGTTCGTTGCGTTTGATGATCATCTTGAGGGGCATTCCCGCGGCGCGCGCCAATTTGATCGTGCGATCAGGAACTTTCTCGGGGTTGGCGCGTCCGATGTAGGCGAGGTAGTCCTGCTTGGCGGGTTGCACGGTGTACGCAGCGAGATCAATGCCGTTGTACACCAGGCCGGCGTAACGAACGTGGGGGTTTTCGACGCGTTGGCGATCCGATATCGCCACCAGGTGGATCCGGTTATGGATGCGGCTGTAAAGATCACTACTAAACGGGTTCCATGGGCCGTGAAGCGTATGCACGACCGGTGGCGATGCAACCGATGCACCGATGACCGGGCCAATGATCCCTGAGTGATCGTGAATCACTTCAGCCTCGAATGCGCGAGCGACTGCATACGCGTCAGCTGCGTGTGCGGCTTCGAACCAGGCGTGTCCACGTTCGACACTTCCGAGCGCATCGGGTGGTGGTGGTGGATCAAACGGGCTGTGGAGGTGGGCGCGTGTCGTGCTCCCAGCACTCGCGATCAGCGTCACGTCGTGTCCGCGGGAAACGAGCGCTTCGGTTTCAAGTGCGACGACCAACTCGATGCCGCCGTATCCCGTAGGCGGTACGGGGTACCACGGCGGTGCAATCACGGTAATGCGCATGCGAATGAGGCTACCGGCCGGTGCTGCGAACACGAGGTGTCATGTTCACGCCGAATCGGGATTGGGCAGCTAGCGTGCCTGCGATGCCGGAGCCTTGGACATCTAGCGCGAGCAGTTCGCTCGGAGGACGTGGCGGAACGGTCACCCTGGTTGAAGGGTCAGCGTTCTGCATCTCGGTTGCGTCCGGGGACATGCACGCCCCGGCTCCGGAGGGTTTGTTCTTCCGCGATACCCGCTTTGTGTCAGACATGACTGTTCGCATCAATGGTCAGCTACCCGAATTGCTGTCGTCGAACACCACCGATCCGTTTTCGGGCGCGTTCGTGTTACGAGACCGGCCGGCGCCGGGGCTGGCCGACTCGAACGTCTTGCTCTTCCGCAACCGATATGTCGGGCGCGGCATGCGCGAAGACTTCCGACTCGAAAACTTCGGTGACACCACCTACAAGGCGGAACTGGAGGTGTCGCTGTATTGCGATTTTGCCGACCTATTTGAGGTCAAAGAAGGTCGAATCGAGGAACGCACCGGCATTACTGCCACGGTTGAGGATGCGACACTGACCTTTGCATATGCGCACCGCGGGTTTTCGCGCGCGACGCGCATCAGTTTCAGTCAGCCCGGAGAGCTCAGCGAGTACAGCGCCCGCTTCCGTGTCGCGATCCCGGCGCGGGATTCGTGGGAAATGTGTATGCAAGTCACTCCGGTAATTGGCGACACTGCGATTGAACCGCGCTACCAGTGCGGCCAACCGGTCGCAGCGTCGATGCCGGTTGAGCGGCTGCAGGAATGGCGCCGGCAACTTCCGGTGACCAGCACCGACAACCCGGCGTTTCAGGCCCTGCTCTCGCAAAGTGCCGAGGACCTTGCGGGCCTGCGTATCTTTGACCCCGAGCATCCCGATCGCGTGGTCGTCGCTGCGGGTGCACCCTGGTACATGACCCTGTTCGGGCGTGACTCGCTACTCACGTCGTGGATGGCGATGTTGGTCGACTCGGATCTCGCGCTCGGCACGTTGCAAACACTCGAGCGGTACCAAGGCAAAGACGTCGACCCGATTACTGAAGAGCAGCCCGGTCGCATCCTGCACGAAATGCGCTTCGGCGAGACCACCGCACTTTCGCTCGGTGGTGGACGCGTCTATTACGGCACGGTCGACGCGACGCCGTTGTTCGTCATGTTGCTCGGTGAGTTACAGCGCTGGGGCAATCGGCGCGAAGAAGTCGACGCGCTCTTGCCTGCAGCCGATCGCGCGCTCGAGTGGATGGAGAAGTTTGGCGACATCGACGGGGACGGATACCTCGAGTACGAACGGACAAGCGATCGCGGACTCAGCAATCAAGGATGGAAGGACTCTTGGGATTCCATTCGGTTTGCGGACGGCGAACTCGCGCACGCTCCGATCGCGCTCTGTGAAGTGCAGGGCTACGCCTACGCGGCATACATCGCACGCGCGTATTTCGCAATCGAAACCGGCGACAATGAGCTGGCCGCGCGTTACCGAGAAAAGGCGTACGCGCTGAAGCGCAAATTCAACGAGGACTTTTGGCTCGACGATGTGGGCGCGTTTGCAATCGCGCTGAACCGCGACAAGCGGCCGGTGAATGCGATTTCGTCCAACATGGGGCACTGTTTGTGGACCGGAATCGTTGATGCGGAAAAGGCACCGCTGATTGCGCAGCACATGATGTCGGAAGCCATGTTCTCGGGATGGGGAGTGCGCACGCTGTCGGCAAACATGACGGCGTACAACCCCACGAGCTATCACAACGGCAGTGTCTGGCCGCATGACAACGCAATCATTGCGGCGGGCTTGATGCGGTACGGATTTACCGAAGAAGCGCATCGCATCATGGGCGCAATGACCGAAGCATCGGCCCACTTCGGGGCCCGACTTCCCGAGTTGTTTGCCGGACTCGATCGCACGCAGGCACCATTCCCCGTCACGTATCCGGCGAGCTGTTCGCCGCAGGCGTGGGCAGCAGCGTCGCCGCTGTTGCATCTACGAACCATGCTGCGTTTCGAGCCCGACATTCGAAATGCCGAGCTGCATCTCGCACCGATATTGCCAGAATGGATCGGTTCGTTTTCGTTGCAGCGCATTCCGCTGATGGGCGGGTACCTATCAGTGGAAGCAGAGGGGGAACATCTCCATGTTTCGGAGATTCCCGACGGCCTAACAGTCGTTCGGGCTCCCCGCGTTCCCTCGATGTAGTTCTGCGTGGGAGCGACAGTTAAAAGAGGTTGTGCGGCCGGTGGTCGCGGCGTTGTGGGAAGTTGCGGGGCCGCGGGGCCCCGCAGTCGCGACACGGGCCAAGTGAGGGAGCAAAACGCTGACGCGCTTCCGGCGTTTCGACCGGAACTGTTGCGAGCAAGCGTAAACGCATCGCAGTCGTATCCTTTCCGCCCGCCTCGCCGGATGCGATATCCGGTGAGTGCGACCCGCACGGTACGAAACAAGTCCCGAGAACGCAATAGTCCGATCCGGCTATCAATATGAACGGCGTGTAACGACAACTTTGATTTCGTTCCGATTCAGTGAACGGTCGGCCACCGGCGTAATTGTTCTTGCCGCAATCCTGAATTACTTGCTGCGGGAAGCCTCACCAGCCGCGCGTGGCCCACTCCGCTATGTGCGGGCGTTCACAACCGATGGTTGTATCGAGTCCATGACCGGGGAGTACCAGCGTGTCGCCAGATAATGGAAAGAGCGACTGGTCAATCGACGCAATGATTGCCTCGAAGTTCCCCCCGGGCAGTGCAGTGGTTCCAGGTCCGCCGGGAAAGAGCGTGTCGCCGCTGAAACACACCGGTGCTTCTTGCAGTACAAAGCACAGAGAACCTGGAGTGTGCCCGGGCGTAGCAATGGCGCGTAGGTGAAGGTTTCCGACGACCAGAAGCTCTCCAGGTTCAATGATGATGTCGTAGGAGGGCAACATTCCCGCGTCGGCTGCACTCACGGCGATATCCAAGCCCGCATCGCGCGCCGCAGTCACGGCTTGGATGTGATCCCAATGACCATGGGTAGTGAGCACACGGCGGACCCCGAAGCGGGTTGCCAAAGGGATCAGCAGTTCGTGTTCATTTGCCGCGTCAATGAGCACCGCTTCTCCGGTGTCGAGGCAGCGGACGATGAACGCGTTGTTTTCGAACGGCCCCACGGTGATCTTGTCGATGCGCAGCGCGCTGGTGGAAAGGTGGGCCGGCCGCATCCCTGGACTGTATGCGGTCGGGTTTCGGCGCGTGACGCGTCAGGAAATGGCCGGATCGGTGGTAGAACATCGGATCACGACAAGGGGGTGGGTGTGGATTTTGGGGATACCCCAGAAGAAGCAGCGTTTCGCGACGAAGTCCGAACCTGGCTCCATGAACACCTCGTCGGCGAGTTCGCCGACCTCGGCGGGCGGGGCGGTCCGGCCGACGAACACGCATGGGAATCACGAGTCGAATGGGAGCGCGCGCTCGGACGCGATCGCTGGATCGGTTTGGGATGGCCGGTTGAGTATGGTGGCCGGGGTGCATCGTTCGTCGAGCAGGTGATCTTCAGCGAGGAGTACGCCAAAGCGGGTGCACCGGCTCGCATCAGCTTTTTTGGTGAAGGGCTGTTTGCGCCGACGCTGCTCGCCTACGGAACCGACGCGCAAAAACAACGTTTCCTGCCCAAGATTCAAGCGGTCGAAGAACTGTGGTGCCAGGGATACTCCGAGCCGAACGCTGGATCGGATTTAGCGAATGTCACAACGCGTGCGGTGCAAGACGGCGAAGAGTGGGTGGTGAACGGGCAAAAGGTCTGGACCACGCTCGCCCATCGTGCGCAATGGTGTTTCGTGGTCTGCCGTAGCGAAGCGGGCTCTACCGGGCATGCCGGCTTGTCCTATGTCCTCGTGCCCATGGATCAGCCGGGCGTGACGGTTCGACCATTGCGGCAGATGACCGGTACGGCAGAGTTCAACGAAGTGTTTTTCGATGATGCCCGAACCGCAACCGACAACGTGGTCGGTGAGGTCGGGAATGGTTGGAAGGTCGCCATGGCGACGCTGGGTTTTGAGCGCGGTACGGCGTTCTTATCTCAGCAACTCGCCTTCCGCCGAGAACTCGGGGAGCTCATTGAGGTCGCCAAGGTGCGTGGGGTCAGCGATGATCCGGTGATTCGTCAGCTCCTCGCCGATTCGTTTGTCGGCGTCGAGATTATGAAATACAACGGCATGCGAATGTTCACCAACTTGGTGCGCAAAGGCGTGCTCGGTCCCGAAGCAAGTATCGGCAAGCTCTACTGGAGCTCATGGCACCGAACCCTCGGCGAGCGAGCAATGAAGGTGCTAGGCGCGGATGCCATGACCGTCGTAGGGGAAGCCGGCGATCCCTACGCGCTCGATGAACTTCATCGCATCTTTATGTTCTCGCGATCCGAAACCATTTACGCAGGATCGAGTGAGATCCAGCGCAACATTATTGGCGAACGAGTCCTTGGACTCCCACGCGAGCCGCGGTAGGAGGAACAGTGAACTTTGCATTCACCGAAGAGCAAGAAATGCTGCGCGAAGCAGTCCGCGGGTTTCTCGAGCAGTATTCGCCCATCAGCGCAGTGCGCGCGCAAATGGAAACTGCCGACGGGTTTGACGCGGCACTCTGGGAGCGCATGACGAACGAACTCGGACTGCCGGCGCTCGCAATTCCCGAAGCGTACGGTGGCCAGGGGTTTGGGTTTACCGAGCTGACGATTGTGCTCGAAGAATTGGGCCGTGCGCTGGTCTGCGCACCATTCTTTTCGTCTGCGGTGTTGGGTGCATTCGCAATTCTTAACGCTGGGAGTGAGGCCGACAGACAAGCCATGCTCCCGGGTATCGGTGCCGGAACCACACGCGCCACCCTGGCAGTGAGCGAACCTTCCGGGAGCTGGGACGCATCTGGCGTTGCCATGGTGGCGCGCCCGAACGGCGGCACGTACTTGTTGTCCGGAACCAAGCACTACGTGCTTGATGGCCACACCGCCGACCAGATCGTCGTGGTGGCGCGCGCCGAAGGCACAAGCGGCGACGACGGGCTCGGCTTCTTTGTGGTTTCCGGCGACTCAGTCGGGCTTACTCGCGAGCCGCTGGCAACGATGGACCAGACGCGCAAGCAGGCAAAACTTGTGTTCGACAACGTCGAAGCGTGTGCGCTCGGGGTTCCCGGTTCCGGTGGGCCAGCCTTGCGCACGACCATGCAACAAGCAGCAGTTGCGCTCGCAAACGAAATGGTGGGAGGAGCGCAGCGCGTGCTCGAGATGGCGGTTGAGTACGCCAAAGTGCGTGTGCAGTTCGGTCGGCCAATCGGCTCATTTCAAGCGATCAAGCACAAGTGCGCAGACATGCTGCTGGAGGTGGAGTCCGCAAAGTCGGCCGCGTATTACGCGAGCTGGGCTGCAACCGAAGGAAACGATGAACTTCCGGTTGTTTCGAGTTTGGCGAAGGCGTATTGCTCCGACGCCTATTTTCATGCTGCCGCCGAGAACATTCAGATTCACGGCGGAATAGGGTTTACGTGGGAGCACGACGCTCATCTATATTTCAAACGAGCAAAGTCTTCAGAAATCATGTTCGGCGACGCTACACATCACCGCGAGTTGCTGGCCCAAGAAATTGGCATGTGAGGGAGGACACCGCTCGTGGCAATTCTCGTCGGCGTGCTCATCGGTGTGGTTATTCTCGGTATCGCCGGGGTGCTGATCGCACGGGAAGCCCTTCGCACAGCAACCACTCCGCCGCCGCCGGTGTTTCGCTTGGATGAGGCGTACGAGTGGGTCGTGCGTCATGTTCCCGAGGACGTCGCCGCAACGCTGACTCCTGCGGATGTGCGCCGTATTTTGGCGCTGCAAATCGAGTTCATGAAGCGCAAAGGTGTTGCGGTAAATGGCGTGCGGCCGGATCGCACCGGTCCGGTCGTCGTCGGGAGTTCTGAGACCGTGGATTACATCTTGGAGCGCGCTCGGGTGGACGGACAGGAGTACTTGCCCGAGCAGGTGTATCCCGTGATCGAGACGCAGCTCGCGTACATGCGCGCCATCGGAGCAATTGGCGGACCCGCGGCGCGTACCCCTCGACCCAAGGACCAGTGATGGCATGGAACGTCCGAAACAATTTCCGCACAATCGATTTGTCGGCGACAAGCGCACGCAGCGTGTGTTCGATCTTGACGATCCCACCGTCGACGAGAACGCAGTGCGCGCGCTCCTCGAAGCAGAAGCGTTTGCCACGTTTGGTCCCGACACGCTGACCGAAGCGCGCAACCGCGGGTATCGACCCGCGCGGCGACGCTAGGCGGGACGGCACCAATCCGGAAGTTGGGCGATGCGTCCGGCGAATGCCGCATCGCTGAGCGCGGGTTCGCTCGGAAGCGCATATGGATCCGGAGGGAAGTCGGTGAGGTCACACCAACTGGTGCAGCCGTGATACTGCTCCCGATCGGGGATTACAATCGGTTCGATGAACCGGTGCACGCGTAAGATCAGCACCCACAACGGCTGACGCGCTTTCCACGCGAGTCGTTGGTTCGCGTACTCCTCGGTCCAGATGAGCTTGGAGTCAATCGTCGCGAGGTCTTCCGGTGTTGTGCAGAGCGCATGATGCACGACGTCGGCCCACCCGCCGATCACGATGTCGGAACCGACACGCACCTCGTCGGGCGCAACCCAGGATTGGTACGCCGGTTTGAGCAACGTTGCCTGTTGGTGCTCGACCGTCGGGTAGAGGCAAAACCGCTGAGCGGCGAGGTCGAAGGCACGACCGGACTCGCGAATGCCGCCCTTGCGCACGTCGAGGATCTGTTCACCAGCCAGCAGCGCCCGCACGACGGCGCCCCATTCCTTACACGCAATTGGTGTCGATTGCGGGGTAGTGGCGGTCACGATGCGGCAGGATAGTGGGGTCACCAATTGCTGAGGTATTCGTGGACGTTGCAATCGAGGTTGATGGGCTCACGTTGTCGGGTTCGTTAGCGCGGCCCTCGGGGCTGACCCGTGCGCCCGGTTTGGTGCTGTGTCATGGATTGCCGAGTGGTCCCCGCGGCGCTGCGACCTATGCCGCTACCTACCCAGAGCTTGCCGAACGCATTGCGCGCGACTCAGGTTGGACCGTACTGACGTTTAATTTTCGCGGGGCGGGTGGGAGCCCGGGCGATTTCTCCATCAGCGCATGGCAACGAGACCTGCAGGCGGCGGTCGATCTCTTGGCAGATCGCGAGGATGTGTCTGGAGTATGGATCGCCGGTTCTAGCCTTGGCGGTTCGCTCGCAATCTGCGTTGCCGCCGATGACGAGCGAGTCCGTGGGGTCGTAACCCTCGGAGCTCCAGCGTCGCTGCGCGAATGGGTATGCGAGCCGGGACAATTTCTTGAGCATGCGCGCACCGTCGGACTCATCACGGATCCGGCGTTTCCCGCCGACCGCGAGGCTTGGGAGCATGAGGTCGCAACGCTGGACCCCCTCGATGCGGCCAAACGACTTGCGCCGCGCCCGCTGTTTGTCATCCACGGTTCTGACGACGATGTGGTGCCCTTGAGCGACGCGCGTGCACTGGTGGATGCGGGAGGTTCCGGTGCCGAGTTGCGTGTCGTCCATGCGGCTGGGCATCGGCTTCGCCACGACCCGCGGGCCGTCGCTGCGCTGCTCGGCTGGCTTGATCGGCAACTGCCCTAGGACCGCAATCTCCGGTCGCGGGTAGCATCTCCGGCCATGAAAGCTCTCGTGCTCGCCGGTGGCGCCGGAACGCGCCTTCGCCCGATTACCTACACCAGTGCGAAGCAGCTGGTTCCCCTCGCCAACCGCCCGATCATCGCCTACGGGCTCGACGCGATCGCTGCGAGTGGCATCACCGAGGTCGGGATCATCGTGAACGACCCCGATTCCGACATTCAATCGGCTATCGGCGATGGCTCGAAGTTCGGCATCCAAGCGACGTACATCGTGCAGGACGCTCCACGCGGTCTCGCCCATGCAGTCCTTATCGCCCGAGACTTTCTCGGCGATGATCCCTTTGTGATGTACCTCGGCGACAACGTCGTCATCGGCGGGATCGCAGGATTCGTTGATCAGTTCTGTGAAGGCGGAATGGATGCGCTGGTACTGCTGACGCGAGTAGAGAATCCGCGACAGTTCGGAGTCGCTGCGTTCAACGCGGACGGTTCGTTGCAGTACCTCGTCGAAAAGCCAAAAGACCCGCCGAGCGATATGGCGCTGGTCGGGGTGTATTTGTTCGATCCCAAGATTCACGACGCGGTGCGCGCCATTGCGCCATCTGCGCGCGGGGAACTCGAAATCACAGACGCGATCCAATGGTTGATCGACCAAGGCCACACGGTGCGTCCCCACACGCTGACGACTCCTTGGATCGACACTGGAAAACTTCAGGATCTCCTCGAAGCAAACCGCATCGTTCTGGAATCGGTATCGGCGCGGGTGCACGGTGAGGTCGACGCACAATCGCGCATTGCGGGGCAGGTCGTCATCGAACCGGGTGCAACAGTGATTGAGAGCTCAATACGCGGCCCAGTGGTGATTGGTGCCGGCGCTCGCATCGAGCGTTCGTATGTCGGTCCGTTCACTTCGATTGCGGACGGGTGTCAGATCATTGACTCTGAACTCGAGCATTCCGTGTTGCTCGAGAACGTGCGAGTCGAGGGCGTTGCGCGCATTACCGACAGCCTCATCGGGCGAAGCGCAGTTGTGCAGCGCGGATCCGAGCAGCCCAAGGCGATTCGTATGCACATCGGCGACGACTCCGACGTGAGCGTGCCGTTCTAGCCGTCTATCGATTCTGCGGGACGGTGACGCGATGGCGAGCCGCTTCGAGGACGTCATCGAGTGTTTGTGCGATGGTGTAGCGCGGTTCCCAGCCGGTGTGCGATCGCAACTTGGTGTTGTCGCCGATCAGCACCGGGATATCAATTGGGCGTACCAGTGCGGGGTCAACGCGCAGCTCCAAAGGAATCGCTGCCGCTTGGATGAAATGTTCGGCGATGTCGCGAACGCGGGTACCTGTGCCGGAACAAACGTTGTAGATCTCGCCGGAATTTCCGTGCTGCGAAAGGGCTCGATAGGCCGAGACGACATCGGCAACATGGGAAATGTCGCGGACGGCATCCAGGTTGCCCACCACCACTTCGGTGTTCCCGTGTGTTTCCGCTTGAACCACCCGGGCGGCGAGCGCAGGTACGACGAAATCGGCGCGCTGTCCGGGGCCCGTGTGGTTAAACGCTCGAGCAATCACCACCTCGGTGCCGACACGGGCGGCGCGTTGCGCGAGGAGCTCGGCTGCGGCTTTGCTGGCACCGTACGGGCTTAAGGGAAGCGTCGTCACGCACTCATCGAGTGGCTCCGCGCCGATCGCCGCGCCGTACGTATCGGCGCTCGAAATCACGATGACTCGCGTTCCGGTTGGGGCGGCCGCAAGCACATTGCACGTGCCTTCGGTGTTGACCCGCCATACCTCTGCGGGTGCACTCCAGGATTCGCCCACGTGGGTAAGCGCTGCGAGGTGATAGACGACTTCGGGGCGTTCGCGTGTGAACATTTCGTGGACTGCGTCCGCATCGAGCACGTCGATTGGGTTGTGGTCAAGATCTTCAAAGGGAACGAGCTCGTCACCGGCTGCACTGCATTGTGTGGCGAGGTGCGCGCCAACGAATCCGGCCTGACCGGTAATGCAGACCTTCATGCGAAACGCTCCTTTGCCAATTGATACGCGTCCACGTGAAGTTTTGCGCTTCGCTCCCAGGTGTAGGCGCTCGCAACGTTGGGTCCTCGTTCTCGTAACCGCGCACACGTTGCGGGATCGTTGAGCATTGCGTCGAGCGCGTCGGTGAGGGCATTGACATCCCGAGGAGGAACCACACATGCTGCGTCGTCGACGATGTCGGCGACAGCAGAACCGCTGGTAGAGAGCAACGCGCCGCCGCTGGCCAACGTCTCGAGTGCCGGTAGGCCAAATCCCTCGACAAATGAGGGGTAACAGACCACCTGGGCTTGCCGGAATAGTGCAGGCAGGGTTGCGTACGGCAGACGCCCCGGCAGCAAGATTCGCTCCGCGACTCCGCTGGCCGTGACTGCGTGGTTCACTGCGTTGGATCCCCATCCGGACGGTCCTGCCAGGACGAGTGTGAGGTTGGGGTGATGGTGGGCAATCCGCGCGAACGCTGCGATCAGCCCGGGAATGTCTTTGCGGGGTTCATGCGTGCCAGTGAACGCGACAAACGGCGGACGGATTCCGGAGCGGGCGAGGAGCGTGAGGTCGTGCGAGTTTCCGAGCGGTGCCGGCGAAAAGTTTTCGAAATCAACGCCGTGCGGAATGGGGACTACTGGGCATTTCGGCGAAAGCAGTTCACCGACAAGGTTTGCGGTGTATTCGCTAACGGCGACGATGACTGTGGCTTGCGCCGCGACTCGTCGCATCATTGCGCGGAAGTACCGCACTTTTGCAGCTTCATGCCATTCCGGATTGGTGAGAAACGTTGTGTCGTGAAACGTGACGACCGACGGAACTTGTAGTGAGAGCGGCATGGTGTAGTGCGGTCCGTGCCAGCAGTCAACGTGCCATTGCTGCGCAATCCGAGCGGCGCGGCGTTGCTCCCAAAGCAGCCGCAGCGGTCGTTGGTTCGGAGCGCGCGGCACCGTTGTTGCATCCGGTGCAATTTCTTCCCACCGCTGTCCGTCGTTGCGGCGGCTCATCAGTGTGAGGTCGATGTGACCGACTAGGTGTCGCGCGAGCTCGATCGTGTACACGCCGGCACCGACCGGACGTTCTGGAACTGCGGAAACATCGAGCAGGACACGCATGGAGGAAGATCTTATGGGGTAACCGACGAGCGGCCCGCGGCCTGCTTGTAGACCTGGTGATGTGCGCGAGCTGACGTTTCCCAGCGAAAGTCGGCGGCACGCGAGCGCCCTGCCGTGCGAAGTGCTTCTCGCGTATGCGGTTGTTCGAGGAGTTGCGTCATCGCGTCCGTCCACGCATTGACATCGTTCGGATCGACGCTGAGCCCGGCCTCGCCGGTCACTTCGGGCAAGCTCGTCGTGTTGCTCGCAATGACCGCGCAACCATGAGCCATCGCTTCGAGTGCCGGCAGTCCGAATCCTTCGTATTGCGACGGAACCAAACACGCGATCGCGTGGTGGTACAACGCATCGAGTGTGTTCGGATCGACCGCGCCGAGATAGGTGACTCCTGGTTGATCGAGTCCGGCGACGGCATTCCAGCCGCGCGGACCGGCGATGACGAGCTGTACCTCGGGATGGGCTCGCCGCAGCCGCGTAATAGCGTCGACGGCGAGGCGATGCCCTTTGCGCGGCTCGATCGTGCCGACAATCAAGAAATATGGCGCGGTGATTCCGAAGCGGTCGAGCGTTTGACGTTGTGGTTCGGAGTTCGCGGTGCGCTGCGGAGTAATTCCGTGAGGAATAGCGACAACGCGTGATGTCGCAAAACCTTCGCGTATGAGTTCAGTGCGCGTGAATTCCGATGGCGTGACAATCATGGCGGCAGACTTCTGGGCGAGCGCGAGGCCCCGTTCATGGAAGCGCACACCGCGCGGCGTGAAGTATTCGGGATGCCGAAGGAACGCAACGTCGTGAACGGTAATTACGAGTGGCACTTCGCCGGCCCGCACGCGTGCTGGTGGTACCGCCAGACTCGGACCGTGAACAATCTCGACGTCGAGGGGTAACGCGGGACGCCGGAATCGTATCCACGCCTCGTACCGGAGCGCACCGCGTGGCCATCCCAAGTCGATGACGGCAGCATTTGTCGATTCACTCGGGACACCTGCAGCAAACGGCTGCACAGTAACGGCGTCGCTGGGCAACGCATCCCAGAGCTCTCGTACGTAGGTTCCAATACCACCCGGTACTGGTTGGAAGAGCTGTCCAACGTGCAAACCGACGCGCAACGTGCTCACGCTCCCGCTCGCTCGTACGTTGCGATGATGCCGTCGGTCATGCGTTCTACGGTGAAGCGATCAATATTGCGTTTGCCGTGGGCAATTAGCTCGGCGATCTGGGCGTTGTCAGACAGCGCAGTGGAGAGTCCGTCGGCGATGGCCTCGACGTCGGTGGGGTGAACAAGGATTGCGGCGTCGCCAGCGACCTCGGGTATCGAACCAGCATCACCGGCGACGACGGGGACTTCGCACGCCATCGCTTCGAGCATCGGGATGCCAAAGCCCTCGGCAAGGGAGGGATAGGCCAAGACTGTCGCATCGCTGAGGAGCGCAACGCGTTCGGCATCGCTCACGATGCCGAGTTCATGAACTCGGGTTTGCACTGCTTCAGGGAGCGCATGGATGGCGGCGGTGACGTTGACGGCGTCGGGTCCAGGTGGGCCAGCGAGTACCAGTGCGACATCTGGATGGGTTGCGGCAATTCGGCCAAACGCCTGAACGAGGCGGACCAAGTTTTTGCGCGGTTCTGATGTTCCGAGCGCAACGATGTACGGACGGTCGGGTCCGACGCGCTCGGGAGCGCGGGCAGGCAGCGGAGGGAGCGCAAGTGGCACAACGGCGACGTCCGCACCGTTGCGAAAGTCATTTCCCAACAGCTCGCGAATGTCGTCGGCGATGACGGACGCCCCGGTGACAAACAGCGCCCCGCGACGCGCCGCACGTCGCATTGTCGCTCCGTAGGCCCGAGCGTGCACACCCCCGAGTGTGGGGTCGCGCAAGAACGCGACGTCATGGGTCCAGACCACTGCACGTCGCGTCGGCGGCGTGAGGTAGTTCGTTGCGTGCACCACATCAGGTCGGTCAAGTGCTCGGTCGATGGATGGCCAGGAGGTTCGACCCCACAGCGTCAGAAGTACACGCGCCGGAATCGCCACATTGCGGGTTTCCGCCGGCAACCGCTCCGGAGTTTGTCGCGCGCGACGACTGAGGGCATACGGAACAATTTCGATCCCTCGGCTCGCGGCGCGCGTAGGGAGCGCAGCCATGAGGGTTGCGACGGTCTGACCGATGCCAGTGCGAACCCCGTTTGGGCCGCCGACCATGGGTGTTACATCAACTGCGACCCGCACGCATCTCCCTCGTCGTTAGACAATCATGGCGGTTCGGGTGCCGATCGAGCCAGGCGGCTCGCCCCGTTGAGGGCCCACTGAGTAGGATCACGGGGCCTTAATCCCCGGAGATTCCTGTGAACACCGCCAGTCCCGCCGCTACTCGCGTCATCAGTTCCCGACGCAGCACCTGGGCTCGCCTGACCGAAATTTTCCGGTATCGGGAGCTTCTCATCGGGATGATCCGCAAGGATCTCAAGGTCCGCTACAAGAACAGCTTCCTGGGCTTTTTGTGGACCATGGTCAACCCGGCGTTGTACCTCCTGGTCTTCTGGTTGGTCTTTACCAAGTTCCTCGGATCATCAGTTCCCGACTTCCCGCTGTACTTCCTATCCGGCTTGTTGGTCTGGAACCTCTTCTCGAACGGTTTGGCCGGTGCAACGGGTTCGGTCGTCGGTGCTTCCGGCATCGTCAAAAAGGTCTACTTCCCTCGCGAAATTCTTCCGCTCTCTGCGGTCGGCGCGGCGCTCGTCCACTTCTTTCTCCAGGGGATCGTCCTGGTACTTGCGTTCTTGATCTTTCAGCATCAGATCGATTGGGTGAACCTGTGGGCGCTGATTCCTGCCTTGCTGGCGCTCCTCGTATTCTCCGCTGCGCTCGGAATTCTGTTTTCCGCCATCAACGTCTACATGCGTGACACCCAACACCTTTTGGAGTTGGTGCTGCTCGCGTGGTTCTGGATGACGCCGGTCGTCTACGCCTACATGATGGTGGCGAGCAAAACAGTGTGGGTCATCGATATCTGGAAGATGAACCCCGTCATTCCATCGGTGCTCACATTCCAGCGCGTGCTGTACAACCGAACCAGCTATCGCGGTGCGGACGGCTCGACCGTGCAGATCCTCCCACCAAATGCCAGCATTTGGTGGTATGTCGGACATTCGGCGATCGTCATCGCCATCTCCATTGTGCTCGGGTACGTCGCAATTCGCGTATTCGACCGGGCCGAAGGCAACTTTGCGGAGGAGCTGTGAGCAACAACGCCGCAATCACCGTTTCTGACGTCTCGAAGCACTTCCGGCTCTACCACGAGAAGTACTCCTCGCTGAAAGAAAAAGTCATCACCTTCGGCCGAAAGTCCTACGAAGACTTTTGGGCGTTGCAGGACATCAACTTCTCAATCGATTCGGGTCAGACAATCGGCCTCGTCGGCCACAACGGTTCCGGCAAGTCGACGCTGCTGAAATGCATCGCTGGAATCCTGCAACCCACGACCGGTGAGATTCGTTGCCGCGGTCGTATCGCGGCACTGCTTGAGCTCGGCGCCGGAATGCAACCTGATCTGACGGGCCGCGAGAACATCTTCTTGAATGGTTCGATTCTTGGGCTCTCCAAGCGAGACCTGCAGCGTCGCTTCGACGAGATCGTTGCGTTCTCGGAACTCGAGCAGTTCATCGACACCCAGGTGCGGTTCTACTCCTCGGGTATGTACGTCCGTCTTGGCTTTGCGGTTGCGGTCAACGTCGACCCGGACATCTTGTTGGTCGACGAAGTGTTGGCCGTGGGGGACGAGCTCTTCCAACGCAAATGTCTGGACCGAGTTCGCCAGTTCCAGCGGGAGGGCCGCACCATTGTTGTGGTCACACACGCGGTCGATACGGTGCGTCAGGTATGTGACCGTGCCGTTGTCTTAGAGCACGGCAACATCATTGCGGACACCAATCCCGGCGAAGCAATTCGTATCTTCCGTGAACACCTGTTTCACACCGACACTGTTGCCGAACCGATCGTCGAAGCCGAAGCCGAAACCGAAATCGAAACCATCCGTCTCGAGCGCACGCCGAGCCCGATTCGTTTTGCTGATATTGCGCTTGCATACCCGGATTCAGAAGATCGGACATTCCTTGAGCCGGGCGATCCGCTCGAAGTCCGTATTGACTGGCAAGCCGACGAGTCGGTCGACGATGCAATTTTTACGCTCAACGTGTACAACGCTGACGGTGACCTCATGTTTGGCACCACGAGCGCGCAGCTGGGTGCAGACACGGCAAACCTCTCCGGAAAGGGAACAACCCGTTTCGTGTTTTCTTCGATCCGTTTGTTGGACGGCGAGTACGTCCTCTCGATTGGTCTGACCAGCGAGGACGGTGGGCGAGTCTTTGACTGGCAAGAGAATCAACACCGGTTTCAGATCGTGAATCCGTCGCGAACGCAAGGGATTGTTGCACTTGACGTGACATGTGCCGTTGAGCTCGAAGCCCTTAAGTCATGACGACAGAGCCCATCAACACCCGTAGGCTCATGGCCGAAATTGAGGCAGAAGCTCGTGCCCAACGGGTGCAGGGCGACATCCCTGCGAGTTATGAGGCAGAGCTTGATGCAATGTTTAACCGGCTCGCTCCCAAGGGAACGTACGGCGATTTTGACGAAGCGTTGCGACAGTCCACTGCAAATGCCTTGATCGATGGAGCGCCGCCGATTTCCTCGCAGCGGCCCGGTGGTGCCGCAGCCAAGAAAGGGCTCGGGAAGCTTTCGCGCTGGTACATCCAGCACATCGCGAATCAAGTCACCTTGTTCGCAGCCAACATCACCGAGGCGGTGCGGACGCTTGGGGACCGCGTTGGACGGCTCGAGGCGTCCGGAGCAAACGGAGCAACTCCAGGGGCGCGACGCTTGGCGGAACAAGTCCTGCCGTTCGACGTGACGACAGTTTGGGACACGCACATCGAAAAGCAGTTTGCCGGAGTCGGTGGGCGCGTATGCGTTGCGCGCGTCGGGCGTGGTGATCTTGTCCGTCGATTGAATCAGGCGGGTGTCGCCGCATACGGAGTCGAACCAATCGACCCGCCCACGGCGGACCAAATCGACGTCATGCTCGAAATTCGCACCGAGGAACTCCTCGACCACTTGCGGCGCATCGACGGACCGCAACTCGAGGGGATCGTTCTCGTCGATTATCCAGACCGGCTCGTGCTGGGTGATCTCATCACGGTTGTCGAACGCTGCAGCGAAGTTCTCGTTCCCGGCGGGCAGCTCGTGGTGGTGACAAGTGACGCGCGGGCGTGGGCGCAATGTGCCGGCGGCGCGATCGCCGACGTGACGGTTGGCCATCCATTGGCGCCGGCAACCTGGGTGCAGCTGCTGTCCATTCATGGCTTCACAGAAATCGAGGCTGCAGCCGAGGCGGCACAACAGCTCGTGACGCCGATTTCCGGCGACGGACCCGAAGTGGAAGCGATGAACGCAGCGCTCCTCTCGCTCGAGGCGTTGCTTGCAGTTCCGCCGAGTTACTGCATTGCTGCCCGGAAGCTGGCGTGAGGCCGCTTCATCAATTCATTCCGACGCTGGCGCGCAACGATGCGGTTGGGCGACACACGCTCGAGGTGCAAAAGGTGCTGCGCGCCTACGGTGTCGAGTCCGAGATCTTCACCGAAAATACGCCGGAGCCTGCGTTACGTAGCGTTTCTCGGCCGTACGGGGAGTTCGGGGCTGACGGTCGGAATGCGGATGCCGTGCTGCTGTACCAGGCATCGACCGGAAGTCTGCTCAGTGAGTGGTTGTACGACCGGACGGATGAACTCGTCATCAACTATCACAACATCACGCCCGCCGAGTTCTTTCAGCGTTGGGAGCCCAGCGTGGCAGCAGAGCTGATCGTGGGGCGTCATCAGATCGAGCAGCTTGCGGCGGTCACCCAACTAGCGATTGCGGATTCGTCGTATAACGCAGGGGAGCTGGCCGATTACGGATACGTCAGAACCAGTGTCGTACCGATTCTGTTTGATGCAACGGCATTCCACGTCGCTCCGGACCAACGGTTAGCTGCTGAACTCGCAGCGCGCCGCGGGACGCACTGGCTCTTTGTTGGCCGGATTGCCCCGAACAAATGTCAGCACGATGTGGTGAAAGCGTTCGCGTACTTCCGTCGGCTCCACGACCCCGCGGCTCGACTCACGCTGGTTGGGAAGAGCGCATCTCACCGGTACTACGAGACGTTGATGGCGTTCATTGCGGAGCTCGGACTTTCTGAGTGTGTCGAGGTAGTAAAGGGTGCGAGTCCCGAAAAGCTCACTGCGCATTTCGAGGCCGCGGATGTGTTCGTCTGTCTTTCCGAGCATGAAGGCTTTTGCGTTCCGCTCTTAGAGGCGATGTACCACGAGCTTCCGGTGGTTGCGTATCGAGCTGCTGCGGTACCCGAAACGGCGGGAGACGGCGCGTTGCTGCTGGACTCTAAGAGCCCGGCGGTCGTTGCGGCGGCGGTACATCGGGTGTGCTCGGATTCGGCGCTTTCCAAAGCACTGACCTACGCAGGTATAGAACGCCTGACGCAATTCACCTTGGAACACTCACAGCAGCTGATGTGGGATCTGTTGGAGCCGCTGGTCTCATGAGCGCTGTGCATCAGTTTGTTCCGAAACTCGAGCCCGGAGCAGTCGGATATCACACGCTTGAAGTGCAGCGGGTCTTGCGCGGGGCGGGATACGACTCCGAGATTTACGCACTCGACTTCGCTCCGGCGTGGAGCGATCGCGGATCGCCCTGCTCCGAGTTTCGTCCTCGCGACGAGAACGACGTGCTTTTGTACCAGTACGCGATCGGTTCATCGCTGGTCGATTTCTTGATGAACGCCCCGGGGCGGCTTGTCGTGAACTCACACACGCAAACGCCCCCAGGACTCTTGAGCGGTTGGGATCTCGACGGTGCTGCCGGAGTCATGCTCGGCATGCATCAGCTTGCTGCGATGGCGCAACGGGCGGTTGCTGCATTTGCCGTTTCGGAGTTCAACGCGGCGGAGCTCCGCCTCCTGGGCTACCAAAACATTTCTGTGATTCCGGTGTTCACGCCGGTGCGCGAGTACGCCGTCAGTGAGTTGGCGCGCCACCGCGCGGGTTCTGGAGCCGTATGGCTATTCGTCGGTCGCGTCAGTCCAAACAAGATGCAGCACAAGATCGTGCAAGCGTTCTCGTGGTACCGAAAAGTGTATGACCCTGGCGCACAGCTGGTGCTTGCGGGCGGCGGTATGGAGGGCCGGTACGGACGTGCATTGTGGCGATACATCTCCCGCCTCAATCTCGACTCGGCAGTCCGGTGTGCAGGGCGAATTTCGGACGAAGAGCTCGATGAGCTGTATCGCTCGTCGGATGTGTTCGTCTGTCTCTCGGAGCACGAGGGATTTTGTGTCCCGCTCATTGAGGCGATGCGCTCCGAACTGCCCGTGGTCGCGCGAGCGCTCACTGCAGTGCCAGAGACGATTGGGGATGCCGGTCTGTTGCTCGACACCTCGCGGCCCTCGATTGTTGCTGCTGCAGTTCACCGAGTGCTCGAGGATGATGCGCTTCGCAAGAACATGGTGGCTGCCGGAACGGCGCGGGCAATGACATTTGATCCGGGTGTTTGTGCTGCTGCATTCCTCGATGCAATCCGCGGCGTCGTGGCATGAAGTTTGCCTTTGTTACTCCGCGTTACGGAGCCGAAATTCACGGCGGCGCAGAACAGGCAGCTCGCCTATTGGCGGAATCGATTGTGGCGCGGTCGGCCCACGCGGTTGAGGTCTTTACCTCGTGTGCGACCGATGCCGGAACGTTTGTTGACGCGTATCCGAAGGGCACGACCTCCGAAGCCGGTGTCACGGTGCATCGGTTTTCTGCGCAAGGCAGAGCCGCCGACTTTGACGCCCGTTCGAATGCAATCTTGCATTCCTCGCCCGAGGAGCGAATTGCTCGGACCGAAGAATGGGTGCGCGCACAGGGACCAGTTTCCGAATCGCTTATCGAAGCGCTGCGACACACTGATGCCGACATTGTTGCCTTTCATCCGTACCTGTACCACCCAACGGTTGCCGGCATGCGGGTCGTGCCCGATCGCGTTCGCGTCCTGCACCCGGCGACGCACGACGAAGCACCGATCTACCTTCCGGTGTTCGATGAAGTCTTCGGCAATGCGGATGGCCTTGTGTTTTGGACTCGGAGCGAGCAGGGGTTTGCTAACCATCGTTTTTCCATCGCAAGTCGTCCCCAGATCGTTCTGGGTATCGGGGTGACGCCGGTTGCCGGGTCACCGGAATCGGCGCGTGCGGAGCTCAGTCTCGCTGACCCGTATGTCCTCTGCCTTGGTCGCGTGGACACTGCAAAGGGAACCGATCTTCTGGTCCGGTTATTTGCGGCCTACAAGGAGATGTATCCCGGACCACTCAAGCTTGTGTTGGCGGGTCCGGTTCGCCACATTCCGCCCGAGCACCCGGATGTCGTCGTTGCGGGTCCGGTCGAAGAGACCACGAAATGGGGCTTGTTGCGCGGCGCAGAAGCACTGATTTCTCCATCTTCGATGGAGTCGTTTTCGATCGTATTGCTCGAGAGCTGGATGGCGGGTACGCCGGTGGTGGTCAACGGCGCATGTGACACGACACGGGAGCACGCTGCGGAGTCCAATGGCGGCTTGTGGTTCACCAGCGTTGCGACCTTCGCGGCAGCGGTGCAGCGACTCGTCAGTGACCATCAGCTCCAGCAGGAACTCGCGCAGAACGGTCGTGCGTACGTCGAAGGCCGTTATCTCCAAAACGTGCTGACGGATCGCTACATTGCGTTTTGTGAACAGTTGGTCAAAATGCGACGCTCCGCCAACGCCCTGGCGTGAAGCCGCGTCCCGAGTCGCATCATGTATTCACTAACGTGATGCACCAGAGATGTGTGACAACGATACAAATTCCTATGCAGTAGTGCCTCCGACTGAGGACTCGATAGGCGACTCGGTGTCGGCTGTCGAGTTCAGTCGTCGCCGTTTGCTGCAGTCCGGCTTGGTGCTCGGGGCGTTCGCAGTTGCACCGACAGATTTGCTGCAGCCCTTGTTGCCAGATCCCGGGCAGGAAACCCGAGGGGCATTCCCAACTCGCAATCAACCGCGGGCGGCGCAGCGATTGGACTGGCCGGTTCCGCCCATCGTTAGTCGCGCCGAGTGGGGTGCCGACGAATCGTTGCGAGCCCCTGACGCGGATTTTGATTTTGACGCAACGGTCTCGAAGCTGGTGATTCACCACACCGTCACGCCAAACAATGCGGCTTCCGACGCTGCGGTAGTGCGAAGCATTTTCAACTACCACACTTCTATCGGATACTTCGATATTGCGTACAACTTCTTGATCGGTCGGAATGGCCGGCTGTATGAAGGGCGCTGGGCGCGCAACTATCCGGACGGCGTTCCGCACATTGGGGAAAACGCCACCAGCAAGAACGTGCGGGCAGCGCATTCGTCGAGTACCAACACGCAGACCATTGGTGTTGCACTTCTCGGGGATTATCGGACGGACTTTCCGACGGATGCGCAGATCGAGACGTTGGCAACCTTTCTTGCTTGGAAGTGCGCGCGCTGGGGTCTTGAGGTCCCTGCGTCGGTTCCGTATCTCGACGGCCGGGTGTTCCCGACGATTTCGGCGCATCGCAATGTGACGGCAACGTCGTGTCCTGGCGACACGCTCTACGGCCAGATGGAATTCATTCGCACACGAACACAGCTCAAGTCTCGCCCCGGGACACGGGGATACTGGGTCGCTGACGCTGCCGGGCGAACGGATGCGTTTGGGGATCTTCCGGACCTCGGCGACCCACGGCGCACCGGGACTGCGTTCCCGATTGTGGGAATCGCAGCCCACCCCAACAAGGTTGGGCACTGGTGCGTGTCTCGTGATGGGGGTGTGTTTGCTTTCGGGATGGCCCAGTTTTTCGGGTCCGCCGGCGGGTTAGCGCTCAACGCTCCCGTCATTGGAATGGCCGTTACACCGACGGGCAACGGCTATTGGATCGTTTCCCGCGACGGCGGGATTTTCACCTATGGCGATGCACGGTTCTTTGGTTCGACGGGATCAATCCGGTTAAACGCGCCGGTGGTGGGGATGGCCGCGACGCCGTCGGGGAATGGCTATTGGCTCGTTGCGTCGGATGGTGGCGTGTTCTCGTTTGGCGATGCGCGGTTCTTTGGTTCGACGGGATCAATCCGGTTAAACGCGCCGGTGGTGGGGATGG
>JBMOIW010000018.1:0-27888 GCA_049317145.1 Acidimicrobiia bacterium | reverse complement strand
GATCCACTCGAGGATTGTTTGACTCGCGTTCGCCGTGCGCCCGGACGGCGAACGGCTGCCGTGCGCGATGTACTGGAGCGCATGCGCCAAATGCCCGAGCGCAGCGCACTCGCGCAACGGGTCGATGCAGTGGTGCGCGCGGCCGGGTTGCCGGCGTTGACATGGAACGTGCACTTAAGCAACGGTCAGCAGCACTGGCGTGCGCCGCTCGCATACCCGGGGGCGCGCGCCGTCATTGAGTGTCGGGGCTGGCCCAGCGATCCGAGCAGCGTGCTACTTCCCGAATCATTGCTCGGCAACACGGGGTGGCGTGTTGTTGGAATTACGTGGACGATGAGCGATGCCGAAATCGTCGCAGCAGTGGGGGCGGGGCTGTTGCGCCGTTAGCTCAAGCGAACACGCAACTAGCCCAAGCGAACACGCAACGCGTCGAGCTCTGTCGTCAACGCAGCGGGCAGATGCGGGCCGAACGTTGCGAGATGTGCTGCGACGAGGTCCGCTTCGACTGCCCAGTCCGCGGGATCCACTCGCAGGGCGGCCTCGACGTCGGCGATCGGTGTCGTTATTCCGTCGAGGTTGAGATCGTCGATGGTGGGAACGGTTCCTGCGACCGTGGTGTGACCGGAGGATGTGGGATTCGCATCGCAGCGTTCAAAAATCCATGCCAGCACACGCGCGTTTTCGCCAAAGCCCGGCCACAAAAACCGACCGTCCTCGCCCCGGCGGAACCAGTTCACGGCAAAGACCTTCGGGAGCGCGTTTGTGTCAGTGCGTTCTGCAAGGCCGAGCCAGTGCGCGAAGTAGTCACCCATGTTGTACCCGCAAAACGGCAACATCGCGAACGGATCGCGACGCACCTCGCCGACCGTGCCGTTTGCCGCCGCGGTTTTTTCGGAGGCGATCGTTGCGGCCAAAAAGATTCCGTGTTCCCAACTCAAGGCTTCGGTGACGAGCGGCATCGTGGTGGCGCGTCGGCCGCCGAAGAGAAACGCCGAGATCGGAACTCCGTTGGGGTCTTCCCATTCGGGCGCAATCGCCGGACACTGCGCCGCCGGCACACAAAAGCGCGCGTTCGGGTGTGCGGCCGGGTGATCAGCGCCAGGAGTCCATCTGGTGTGCCGCCAGTCGGTGCATTTCTCGGGCGGGCTGGCGGTGAGGCCTTCCCACCACACATCGCCGTCGGCGGTGTAGGCGGTGTTGGTAAAAATCGTGTTGGCGTGCACGGTCGCAATCGCGTTGGGGTTCGTGCTGGGCCCGGTGCCCGGCGCAACGCCGAAGAAACCGAACTCCGGATTGATTGCGTAGAGCCGACCGTCGGCGCCGAATTTCATCCACGCAATGTCGTCACCAATCGTTTCGACCTTCCACCCCGGAAGCGTCGGAATCATCATGGCGAAATTGGTTTTCCCGCACGCGGACGGGAACGCGCCCGCGACATAGCGAACTGCACCCGAGGGCGCGGTGACCTTGACGATGAGCATGTGCTCAGCGAGCCAGCCTTCGTCACGCGCAATAACGGATGCGATACGAAGCGCGAAGCACTTCTTGCCCAAGAGGGCATTGCCGCCGTACCCCGATCCGAAGGACCAGATCTCGCGCGTTTCGGGAAAGTGCACGATGTATTTCTCGTCGTTGCACGGCCAACGTACATCGGTGTCGCCGGGCGCAAGCGGTGCGCCGACCGAATGTACACACGGCACAAACGGGCCATCACCCAGCGCTTCAAGCGCAGCGCGACCCATGCGGGTCATGGTGCGCATGCTGATGACGACGTATGGCGAGTCGGTGAGTTCGATGCCGATATAGGACAGCGGTGATCCGATCGGTCCCATCGAGAACGGCACGACATACATCGTGCGGCCCCGCATCGAGCCGGCAAACTTGCGCTGCAACGTGGCGCGCATCTCGGCGGGAGCGACCCAGTTGTTGTTGGGGCCGGCGTCCGTTGCGCGCTCGGAACACACAAACGTGCGGTCTTCGACGCGCGCAACATCCGAGGGGTCCGAGCACGCCCAAAAAGAATTCGGCCGTCGCTGCGGGTCGAGCCGGACCATGGTGCCGCTGGCTTCGAGCTTGGCGCACAGGGCTTCGTATTCGGCGTCGCTGCCGTCACACCAATGAATTTCATCGGGGGTGGTGAGCGCAGCGATTTCCGTGACCCAAGCCATGACCCGTTCGCTTGGCGCAACGGTGTCCGCCGGGACGCCAGTCTGCGTCGTCATGCGTGCCCCCATCCGTCCGACTTGCCGGGACCCGAATGGGCACCGGAATTGCATCGTACCGGGAGGAGTCGGGGTTCAACCGACTCGAGCGCTCCGTTAGATGACGATGTTGGAGCTCAGGCCCATGTCGCCCTCGGCCCCGGTGCGGATCGAGGTGGCTTGGCTGCGGCCGTTGAGGTCGAAGACCACGCGTTGGCCTTGCCGAAGATTCCGAAAGATTGAGGCGTCGAGCGCGTCGCCGGCCAGCACGTACACGGAACGATCGGCGTCGCAGAGGATGGTTCCCTCACCGGTAGTGGGGTCGAAGCTTGCGACGACGCCTTGCATTAGCGCTTGGTGACCTTGCCGGACTTGATGCAACCGGTGCAGACGTTCAAGCGACGGGGCGAGCCATCGACAACCGCGCGCACGTTTTGAATGTTGGGGTTCCAACGCTTCTTGGTACGGCGATGCGAGTGGCTGACCTGCATGCCCACGTGCGGACCTTTGCCGCAGACCTCGCAAACCGATGCCATGGGAAACTCCTCAACAACTAGACCAGGACCGGGAGAGGATAGCAGTGCCCGCCCGAATCTTGTCGGGGCGGCTTGGACCGGCTCGGTCAGAACCGCGGAATTCGGGGTTAGCATCGGGTCTCATGCAGCCGGCCGCACTTGACGCTCTGGGGTTGGCCCAAGCCGTCCGAACATTCCGGGACGCCTTGCGGTCGCATCAAGAAGAGCTGAACCGCCTCAATGTCTACCCGGTGCCGGACGGCGATACGGGCACCAACATGGCGCTCACCCTCGAATCGGTCGTGACCGAACTCGGCGACGCCGCAACCATGCCCGAAGTGTGCAAGCACATGGCGCACGGTTCGCTGCTCGGGGCGCGTGGGAACTCCGGCGTCATTCTCTCGCAGATCTTGCGCGGCCTCGCCGACACGTTCATGGACCACGAGACGATCGACGCAGCGTGTTTCGCGCGCGGCCTGCGGCGCGCCGCCGACGCGGCATACGACGCGGTGATGCGTCCGGTCGAAGGTACGATCCTGACGGTGGCGCGCCGTGCTGCTGATGGTGCTGGGCGCGTTGGAGGCGAGTCGCTTACCGACATGGTGGAAGCGGCCATTGCAGCCGCCGAAGCTGCGGTCGCCGAGAGTCCGGAGCTGTTGCCAGTCCTGAAAGAAGCAGGCGTCGTCGACGCGGGTGGGCGCGGCTATGTGTTGCTGCTCGACAGCGTCGCGCACGTTCTCACCGGGCGACCAATCCCCGAACCCGCAGTCATTGCCACTCCCGAACGCGTCGACGCGCACATGCACGCTGAAGGCGATGTGAGTTCGCTGCGCTACGAAGTGATGTATCTCCTGAACGCAGAGGACGCTGTGATTCCCGCGTTTCGCGAGGCTTGGGGCGCGATTGGCGACTCGATCGTGGTCGTTGGCGGCGACGGTCTTTGGAACTGTCACATCCACACCGATGACATCGGCGCAGCGATCGAAGCCGGCATCGAAACTGGCCGCCCGATGCGCATCCGCGTGACCGACCTCTTCGAGCAAGTCGAAGAAGAAGCGTGGGTGCGCGAGCACGACAACACCGTGATCCAAATCGAGCGCGAGCACTGCACCACCGCGGTTGTTGCCGTCGGCGTTGGTGCTGGCGTACACCGGCTGCTGGCGAGCCTCGGGGTGCAAGCGATTGTTGCCGGTGGGCAGAGCATGAACCCCTCGACGGCACAGATCCTCGAGGCCGTACAACAGTGCCGCGCCGACGCCGTCATCGTGTTGCCCAACAACAAGAACATCATTGCCGTTGCCGAACAGGTCGACGCATTGTCGGAGCGGTCCGTTGCGGTGGTGCCGACCACCACCGTCGTCGAGGCACTCTCGGCGCTCGTGGAGTACGACCCGCACGCCGCAGTGGAACGCAACGTCGACGCAATGGTTGAAGCCGCAGTGCGGGTGCGCAGTGGCGAGATAACTCGGGCCGTGCGCCGCAGCAATGTCGAGGTCGGCGAGATCGAGATCGGCGACTGGATCGCCATAAACCGCGACGGCATTGTTGCGATTGGTGAGTCCGCGGCCGATGTCGCGATCACGTTGTGCGAAACGTTGATTCGCGATGCGAGTGAACTCGTCACGGTGCTCGTGGGAGTCGACGCGCGCCCCGGGGACACGGCGCGCATTGAAGAACATCTTGCGCTTACGTATCCGCACCTCGAGGTCGAGATGCATGTCGGTGGGCAACCGCTCTACCCATACCTCATCGGTGTCGAATAGCGGTGGCTGCTCGCACACTGCGGGACCTTGCGAACACGGAGCTCACCACGCTTCCGGGCGTGAGCGAAAAGCTCGCGGAACGCCTTGCCGTCATGGAGCTCACGACGGTGCTCGATGTCTTGGAGCACTATCCGCGTCGCTACATCGATCGCACCAAACGCGCGGAACTCTCGACGTTGGCGATTGGCGAAGAAGCCACCGTGTTCGCCGAAGTCACCAGCATCGGGAGTCGACGGGGCCGCAATCGACGCACCATCGTCGAAGCGTTGGTCTCCGACGGTGAGGCCACGCTCGCCGTGACCTTTTTCAATCAGCCCTGGCGCGAGAAACAATTGACCCCCGGCACACAAGTCGCGTTGTTCGGCAAAGTCGACCGGTACCAGGGTCGGCGCCAGATGGTGAACCCGGTCGTTGATGTGGTCGGGCACTTGGGCGAAAAGACGGGGGTCATCGTTCCGATCTATCCGCAGTCTGGGAAGGCCGATGTTTCGACCTGGCAGTTGGCACGCGTGGTTGCTGCCGCACTCGAGTTCGCCGGAGCACTCGACGACCCGCTGGATCAAACGTTTCGCGACGAATGGAAACTGCTGCACGATCGCACTTGGGCGTATCGGGGCATTCATCGCCCGGCCGACACCGAAGAACATCGTCAAGCGGCGCGTCGGTTGCGTTTTGATGAGTTCTTGCGGATGCAGCTTGGATTGATCGCGCGTAAACGCGCCCTCGAATCCGATACCAACGGCATTGCGCACGTAATCGACGGCGATCTGGTGCCGATGTTTCATCAGCGCCTTCCCTACACCTTGACCAGCGATCAACAACTTGCGATCGCTGATATCGCGGCCGACCTGGCGCGCCCCGCGCCGATGCATCGATTGCTCCAGGGTGACGTCGGTTCCGGAAAGACCGTGGTCGCGCTCACCGCGTTGCTGTACGCAGTCCAAGGCGGATACCAAGGCGCGCTGATGGCGCCCACCGAGGTGCTCGCCGAGCAGCACTCCCTTTCGGCGCACAAACTGCTCGACGGACTCGAAGTCGAAAACCCCCGCACCCTCACCGGAATGCGCCCGGTGCGCACGATGCTGCTGACCAATCGCACCACTGCCGCCGAACGCAAACGCATGGCCGAGGAACTCGCCGCCGGGGAGTGCGACATCGTCATCGGAACACACGCGTTGCTCTACGGTGAGATTCCGTTCGCGCAGCTTGGCCTCGTGGTGATTGACGAGCAGCATCGCTTCGGTGTTGAACAGCGCGCCGTATTGCGCGGCCGTGGTTCGGATCCGGACGTACTGGTCATGACGGCAACGCCGATTCCGCGCACGGCTGGCATGTTGATTTACGGCGACCTCGACAAGAGTGAGCTGCGCGAAATGCCGCCGGGGCGCACGCCGATTACGACCAGCGTTGCGGCGCCGGAGAGTCCCGAACACAACGCGGCCTACACGCATCTGCGCGAGCGGGTTCAGGAGTTCGGTGAGCAGGCCTATGTCGTGTGCCCGCTCGTGGAAGGATCGCCACGGGTCGAAGCCAAAGCCGCGGTTGAGCTGTACGAAGCACTCGCCAATGGCGCACTCGCCGATCTGCGCATCGGCTTGCTGCACGGACAGTTGGCGCCGAACGAAAAGGAACGCGTCATGGATGCGTTCCGCGCCCATGACCTCGACGTCATCGTGACAACCACCGTGATTGAAGTCGGCGTCGACGTTCCGAATGCCACCGTGATGATCATCGAAGACGCGAACCGGTTCGGGCTCTCGCAGCTCCATCAGTTGCGCGGCCGGGTCGGTCGTGGCGGTGGCGCGAGTTGGTGCTATCTCATCGGAGACGCCACGACCCCCGATGCCGAACAACGCATGGCGGCGATGGTCGAATCGACCGACGGGTTCCTACTGGCCGAACGCGATTTAGAGATCCGTGGTGCCGGCGAGGTGTTCGGCGAACGTCAGTCCGGATTTTCGGATCTCAAACTCGGGCGCATCCCGCGTGATGAAAAATACGTGATCGCCGCCCGCGAGACCGCGGAGCGGTTGTTGGATGCGGACCCGCATCTCGCAGCCCACGCCGGATTCGCCGAAGAGGTAGAGGACCTCCTCGGCGATGCAGTGGAGTTCCTCTTTAAGAGCTGACATGCGCATCATCACCGGAAGTGCGCGCGGTCGTCCGCTGGTAGTCCCCAAAGGAGATCGCGTGCGACCGACTGCGGACCGGGTGCGCGAAGCGCTGTTCAGTGCTCTGGGTCCTGGTCGCTGTGTCGGCGCGCACGTCCTTGATTTGTACGCAGGCTCCGGCGCGCTTGGCCTTGAAGCAGCATCACGGGGCGCGCACGCGTGTGTACTGATCGAACGGGACTCCGCGGCGTGCGCTGCAATCACGACCAACATTGAACGCACCGGAGTGCACGCGCGACTACAACGCGCTGACGTTGCAAACGCGCTCGGCGCGCCGGCGCCGCCCGAAGCACCGTTTGATCTCGTGTTCGCGGATCCTCCGTATGAGCTCGCGCCCGGTGCGATCGTTGACGTGCTGGTCGCACTTCGGCACCCGGGGTGGTGCGTGGCGGACGCGGTCGTTGTGGTCGAAACCGCTGCGGATACGGCGCTCGAACTGCCCGAAGGGTGGCGCGCCATCTGGGAGCGACGCTTTGGCAGTACGCTCATCACATTCGTCGAGCAGGAGTCCTAATTCCAGATGGCGACCGCACTGTGCCCGGGTTCGTTTGACCCGGTAACGAACGGACATCTCGACATCATCGAGCGCACGGCCCGACACTTCGATCGGGTGATCGTGGCGGTCATTCGGAATCCACAGAAGTCGGCATCGCTGTTTTCACTTGAAGCCCGCCAAGACATGCTGCGCGAGGTCACTGCGCATCTCTCCAACATCGAGATCAGCTTCTTTACTGGGCTGCTTGTGGATTTTGCTCGGGAGCACGGTGCCGGCACCATTGTGAAAGGTCTGCGGGCGGTGTCGGATTTTGATTACGAACTACAAATGGCCCAGATGAACCTGCAATTGTCGGGAATTGATACCTTTTTCCTCTCGACCAGCCCCAAACATTCGTTCTTGTCGTCGAGTTTGGTCCGCGAAGTGGCACGTTTCGGTGGCGATGTGTCCACGATGGTGCCACCGTTAGTCGCCAAACGACTGACCGAGCACTTTGCTGCGGGCCCCGGCCCCGACGACGAAACGGCGTAAGTGATGCACGAGGAGAACAATCTCATCATGATGAACGAGGACGAACTGGTAATCGACGAGCCGATCGTGGTGCACACGGACGTCGAAGAGCTGATCCTCCGGATCCGCGACGAGGTGGAACACGCGCGCTCGATGCCGATGTCGGCATCGGTGTTGGTCAACAAAGACGAGCTGATGGCCATGATCGACGAGGTGTTGCAAGCGCTCCCCGAAGAGCTACGGCACGCTCGCTGGCTCCTCAAAGAACGCGACGAGTTCCTCGACGAGGCCCGCCGTGACGCGCAAGACATTCGTGATCAGGCCGCCGCAACGGCCGCGCGCATGGTCGAAGAGCGCGAGATCGTGCGCCAAGCGGATGCAACGGCGCGCCAGATCGTCGCCGACGCCCAAGGCGCCGCCCGTCAGATCCAGCACGAGGCCGAGGACTACATCGACCAGAAGCTCGCCGCATTCGAAGTGGTGCTCGACCGCACCATGCAGACAGTGCAAAAAGGCCGGGAGCGTCTCCAAGTGGTCGTCGAGCCGCTCGTCGAAGCGCAGATGGAAGCGCAGGCCGATCTTCCTATTGGCGAGAACGCCTTCTTCGATCAAGACGAGCGCTAAGCCCACGGCTGGCGGTCCCCGTAGGGCCCGGCCCGCAAAATCCGGGTCCTGCTACCATCGAGCGCCCTGACCGCCTGGTCGAGGCGGTGTGCTCATGTCCGAATTCCTTGTAAATGTCGCTGATCTTTTGCACCACGCGGGTGCGCGCCGTGCTGTATCCATCGAGGCCCCTCTTCCTGGGCTCGATGTCGGTGCTGCACATATTGATGCCCCGGTGTCGTGCAACGTCCAGCTCGAGCAGGTCTCGGAAGGAATCTTGGCGCGCGGCGAAGTGGCCGGTACCTGGAACGCCGACTGCAGCCGCTGTCTCATCGCAATCAGCCGGCCATTCAGTGTTCGGATGGCCGAACTGTTTGAAACAAGTCCGGCGGAAGGCGAGACGTATCCGCTGGTCGACGAAACCATCGACCTTGATGCACCCATGCGCGATGCAATCGCAGCAGCGCTCCCGGTCGCCCCACTGTGTCGTGAGGACTGCCAGGGCTTGTGCCCAATCTGTGGCATCGATCGCAACAGCCAAACCTGTACGTGCTCGTTCGAAACGACGGATCCGCGCTGGGACGCTCTCTCCGCGCTGAACATCAGTTCCGACGAGCCGAACTAACCCATCGAATATCTAAAGGAGAGGCGCAATGCCCGTCCCGAAGCGAAAGACCCCACGACAAAAGACACGTCAACGTCGGGCCTCGTCCTGGCGTCTTGGCACACCGCCGCGTTCGGTGTGCCCCAACTGTGGTGCCGGCAAGCTGCCGCACACGGTCTGCGGTAACTGCGGCTGGTACCGCGGCCGCGCCGTCATCGACGTCGCGTAACCCCCATGCGTTGCACCGTTGCAGTTGACGCAATGGGCGGAGACAACGCGCCCGCAGCCATCGTTGCAGGCGCGTGTGATGCCGCGGCAACGCTCGATGTAGGAGTGCTGCTCTTCGGCGACGAGGCCGCAATTCGCGCAGCGTTACCCGACGGTATTTGCCCGCCCGGCGTTGAGATCGCGGCGTGCTCCGAAGTCATTGCGATGGAGGAGGAGCCCGCGCACGCGGTGCGCGCCAAAAAAGACTCATCGATCGTGCGCGCTGCCGAATCGGTGCGCGACGGGCGAGCCCACGCCATGGTGGGGGCCGGGAACACCGGCGCCACGATGGCTGGCGCGTTGTTGCGCATGGGTCGCCTCGAAGGCGTTGCGCGACCCGCAATCGCAGTTCCGGTTCCGGTGCCGGGTTCGCGCCCGCAGCTCTTGGTCGACGGCGGAGCAACGGTGGACTGTGCGCCCGAATGGTTGGTGCAGCACGCGCGCCTTGGACGCGCGTACGCCCGCGTGCGACTTGGACAAGACGAACCCACGATCGGGTTGCTCTCGAACGGCGAAGAACCCGGGAAGGGTGACGAGCTGCGCAAGAAAGTGTTTCCGTTGCTCGAAGCAGTGCCGGGATTTATCGGCAATTGCGAAGGGCGCGACCTGGTGAGTAACCGCCCCGATGTGGTGGTCACCGACGGGTTCACCGGCAATATCGCGCTGAAGACGCTTGAAGGCGCGATGAAAGCGATTGCCGGAATGGTGTTCGGCGTGTTGTCCCGGCCCGAGCTCAAAGACGCGGCAAAGGTGATTGCACCGGCGCTGCTCGAAGCGGCTGGCGAGCTGGATCCCGAAGCAACCGGCGGCGCAGCGCTGCTTGGTCTCAACGGCGTGTGCATCATCAGCCACGGATCGTCGGGCCCGCGCGCCATCGTCAACGCAATCCGCGTGGCGGCGGAGTCCTACGAAGCGGACCTCGTGGGCTGCCAATTGCAGGCAGTGGCGGATGCCCGCTGAAACCCACATGTCGGGGGAGCCGCTGTCGCCCGAGGAGATTGCGGCGATCGTGTGCGAGTGCGTGAGTGACGTACTCGACAAGCCAACCGTTGCCGTTACGGACCGGTTCGTCGAAGATCTGGCGATTGATCGTGTTGCCCTCTTCGACATTTGTGCAACTCTCGAAGACGAGTTCGGTGAACGCACCGTAGGTTTTGCGTTCGATGACGAAACACTGAGCGAATTGGTACGCGTGCAGGATCTCGTCGAGATCGTGGCGCTCCAGCTCGGGGTAAGCGAGTTGCAATGAACGCCCCGGTACGCGCCGCACTCGAAGCTGCGTTGGGAGTGTCGTTTCACAACCCTGAACATCTTTCGTTGGCGTTGGTGCACCGTTCGTACTGCGCTGAACACTCGGCCGAGCAGTCCAACGAACGCTTGGAATTCCTCGGGGACGCCGTCTTGGGGCTCGTCGTAACACGCTTCATTTATGCGAACTATCCCGAGCATCCGGAAGGTGAGCTCGCCAAGGTGCGGGCTGCAGTCGTAAACGCCGAAACGCTGGCGGAAGTGGCGGCCGAAGTCGGACTCGGTCCGGCATTGCTGTTGGGCCGGGGCGAAGCGGCATCGGGTGGGAGCGAGAAGCCGTCAATTCTTTCGGATGCGATGGAAGCAGTGTTTGGCGCGCTGTATTTGGATCAAGGGTGGGATGTCGTGCAGGAATGCATCCTGCGACTGTTAACCCCGCGCATCGAAGCTGCGGCGTCGGGTCCGGGTGGCCGCGATTACAAAACGCGTCTGCAAGAAGTCGCGGCACAACGCTTCGAACAAGTTCCGAAATACTCCGTTACGCACGACGGTCCGGACCACGCACGTCAGTTCTATGCCGAAGTGAAACTCGCCGGCGAGGTACGCGGTCGCGGCACCGGGCGATCCAAAAAACAAGCCGAACAAGCAGCCGCGCGTGAAGCCTGGGCGTGGGTGCACTCTGCGCCGGACGATGCCCGAACTTCCTGAGGTCGAAGTTGTGCGACGTGATCTCGAAGCCGTGCTTCGAGACTGCACGTTCTCCGATGTCGTAGTCACCGGATTGCGCAGTGTGCGGCGCGCCGAAACACCGGAAACGTTTGTGCACGCGCTCGTTGGACGCACGGTGATCGCAGTGCGCCGCCACGGAAAGTATTTGCTCGTCGATCTGGACGACGGGCATGTGCTCGTTGTGCATCTGCGCATGTCGGGCCAGTTGCGCTGGACGCCCGATCGCGCCGCGCCGCTCCTTGCGCACACCCACGTGCGCATGCGCCCAGTATCGGGTGGTGAATTGCGCTTCGTCGATCCGCGCACGTTTGGCGAGATGTATGTCACCACTGCAAATGTGCCCGAGCTTGCGCATCTCGGCCGCGACCCGTGGAGCGACCCGCTGGCTGCGGAGGATTGGCGAGCGTTACTGCGGAACCGGCGCACCCGGATCAAGTCGTTGTTGATGGATCAACGCGTCGTCGTTGGCATCGGGAACATCTATAGCGATGAGGTGTTGTTTCGCATGGGCGTGCGCGGCGATCGACCGGCGACCATGCTGAAGAAGGCCCAGTGCATCGTGCTCGCCGAAGCGTTGCTTGAGGTATTCCGCGACGCAATCAACGCGGGTGGTTCAACCTTGAGCGACGCGCAGTATGTCGATCTCTACGGGCGACTAGGAACGTATGCGTCGCACCATCTGGTGTATGCGCGCGTCGGTGAGCCATGCGTGCAGTGCGGCGCGACAGTTGCGCGCATGAACATCGGCGGGCGGTACAGCGCGTACTGCCCAAAGTGTCAGCCCGGGACGCGCCGTCGGAGGCAGCACCAATGACGAATGTGACAGCCCGGCAGGTACGAATCCATGGACGAGTGCACGGGGTGGGGTTTCGAGCCGCGACCGTTGCGCAGGCGCGGGTGTTCGGGCTCCAGGGATGGGTGGCGAACCGACCGGATGGGACGGTCGAAGCCCAGTTCGAGGGCCCATCGGATGCGGTTGCTGCCGTGGTGGGATGGTGTGCGGCAGGGCCCCGCCTTGCTGTGGTCGATTGGGTCGAAGAGCTGCCCGCAGCGGTCGAGGGCTGGGAGGGTTTCGTCATTCGGTAGACCGAGTGATCGGGACCCCTCGGCGGAGCGGGGCGTTATCGCTACGATGCGGCGCCTACGAAGGGAGCCGGGTTGTTCCTCAAGACCCTGACGTTGAAGGGCTTTAAGTCCTTTGCGGAGAAGACAACACTGACATTTGAACCCGGCGTCACCGTGGTGGTCGGTCCCAATGGTTCGGGAAAGTCGAACGTCGTGGACGCAGTCGCATGGGTGCTCGGCGCACAAGGACCGCGCACGGTTCGCGGCGGAAAAATGGAAGACGTAATCTTCGCGGGAACGCCCGAGCGCCAGGCATTGGGACGCGCCGAGGTTTCGCTCACGATCGATAACAGCTCCGGTGTGCTCCCGATCGAATTCACCGAAGTCACGATTACACGCTTGTTATTCCGCTCCGGCGAATCCGAGTACCAGATCAATGGTGCGCCGTGCCGACTCCTCGATGTGCAGGAGTTGTTGTCGGACTCGGGCATAGGTCGTCAACAACACGTCATTGTGGGTCAGGGTCAGCTCGACGCGATTCTGAATGCGCGTCCCGAAGATCGTCGTGCCGTCATCGAAGAAGCAGCCGGCATCTTGAAGTTCCGTAAGCGCCGGGAAAAGGCAGAGCGTCGACTCGAAGGAACCGAGAGCTCGCTGCTGCGTCTCAACGACACATTGCGCGAAGTGCGCCGTCAGCTCACGCCGTTGGCGCGTCAGGCCGATGCGGCCCGGCGTCACGACGGTATCGCCGAGGAGCTGCGCGCAATTCGTACGCACTTGCTTGGACACGAACTTGCCGGACTGCAGACGCGGCTCACTCGCCTCACCGACGACAAAGCAACCTTCACCACGCGTGATGCCGAAGTGCGTCACGAGCTCGCAACCGTTGACGTCGCGATTCTCGACGCAGAACGGTCGCTGTCGACGCTCGGTGATGAAGAACTCGACGAATGGCTGGTGCGCGTTGAAGCGTTGCGCGAACGCGCGCGCGGGCTTTCTGCGTTGTTGGCCGAAAAGTCGCGCGGCATTGCGCGCGAGCTCGATGCCGCGGCCGACGAAGGGGTTGTCGAGACGCTCGTGGCCGACGCCGATGCGGTGCGCGCCCAGCTCCAAGCCTTGGCTGGAGATGCGGCAGCGTTGGCTCCCGAGCTCACGACGCTCGAACAAACCGAGCGTGAAGTTGCCGTGGCGCGGCAAGAATTGCCGGACGCGGCGGATGTTGGCAACGCCGCCGAAACGCTGGCTGGAGTGCGCAACGAATTGGTGGCGCGCACCGAAGCGTTACAACGCGCCGAGCGGGAACGCGAGCGCCTTGCCGCGCGTATCGCGGCAACGCACGAACGTGTGAATGCATTGGCCGCCGAACTCGCGAACCTTCAGGGTGAACTGCAAACTGCGCTGGCCGCAGCATCTCCACTGGAGGATGCGGCGAACAGAGCAGCGTTGGCGCGCGTCAGCGCCGATGAAGCCCTCCGTGGCGCCGAACAGCAATGGCGCACCGCCGAATCCGATGCCGCTTCGTGGCGTGCTCGGGCGGAGGCACTGGCTCTGGCACTGGAGAGCGCTCGTCGGCGCGCCGGGGCGGAGCGGCTCGTTGGTCTCGTGGGAATCGCTGGACCGTTGGTCGACCACCTCGAGATCGAACCGGGCGCCGAAGCTGGCGTTGCCGCGGCCCTCGGAGACGCAATGCACGCGGTGGTTGTCGAAGGTGGCGATGCGGCGCGTCGAGCAGTCGACCGCCTCAAAGAAGGCGATGCCGAAGCGTTGTTGTTGATCGTGGATGCCGCAACGAGCGCAGCGCCGCGTGCCCTCGCTCCCGCGGGCACGCGCTTGCTTGCTGATTGTGTGACCTCACGCATTCCTGGTCTGGGCGTTGCGCTCTCGCATCTGTTGGCGAATGCCGTGATGATCGATGGTGATTGGCGCAGGGCGCTCGACATCGCGTTGGCCAACCCAGGCGCCGTGGTTGTCACCACCAATGGAGACCGTTTCGGAGGTCGCACGGTGTGGCGTTCCGGTGGGGCCGCTTCGAGTGCCGCAACGCAAGCTGCGCTCGACGAGGCGGTTGAGCGCGCCGCGCAAGCCGAGCAGGACCGCAATGCCGCAGAGGGCGCAGTACAACATGCGCGTGCCCAGCTCGCGCAAGCCACCAACGTTGCGGACGCGGCCGACGAGGAGCGCCGCAAGAACGCGCAGCGCATCGAAGCGATGCAACGCACCGCGACGCGTATCGAGGCTGAGCGGGCGGAACGCAGCGCCGATGGTGAGAACTTGGCCAACGAGCACACCGCGCTCGACGCGCAGTATCAGCGCGATGCTTCAGCGGTTGCCGAAGTATCGGCACGCATCCCACAGCTCGAAACGGATGCCGCAGACGTCACCGCCCGGCTCGCGCAAATTCGCGAACGGCAAGCTGCATTCGAACAACGGGCCGAGGCTGTGCGCACGCTCCGGCGCGACCTCGAAGTGCGAGCCGCTGCAATCGAAGAGCGACGCGCGGTGTTGTCGCGCCGACTCGCCGAAGTGGAAGAGCGCCTGGCGCGCAACCCCGAGAAGCAGGCGGAGGCTGAGCGGCGTCGTACGCAGCTCACGGCGCGCCGCCGTGCGTGCGAGCAGGTGCAACAGCGCCTGGGGGGACGACTCGAAGAAATTGCGGCGCTGCACGATCGGCTCCACGATCGCAAGCGCGAACAGACCGAAGCTGCGCGCGCATCTACCACCCAGCTCACCACGCTGCGTACGCAACGGCAGTCGCTCGAGCGCGAACTGACCGAAGTGCGCGAGCGTGCGAGCCGCAACGAGATCGAAACTGCCGAGACGAAATTGCGGCTCGAGAACTGTGTCGAACGCATCCGGGCCGAGTTCGACTGCGAACCACAAGCCGTCATGGATGCGCCGGCGCCTGAAGTGCCCGAAGGCACGACGCTCGCCGGTCGGGCGCGCGAACTCGAACGCGAACTCAAACTGATGGGGCCGATCAACCCGTTGGCGTTGGAGGAGTACGACGAGCTGCAAGAGCGGCACACATTCCTGCAAGAGCAGCTCGAAGACGTCAAGAACACGCGCCGCGAATTGCAGAAGCTCATCAAAGCTGTTGACGAAGAAATCTCAACGGTGTTTGCCCAAGCATTTGCCGATGTGCAAGCGCACTTTGCCGAGTTGTTCACGACGTTGTTCCCCGGTGGTAGTGGCCGCATCTTCTTGGTCGACCCGTCGGATCTGCTCAACAGCGGTATTGAGATCGAAGCGCGCCCGTCGGGCAAGAACTTGCGCCGGCTGTCGCTCCTTTCTGGTGGGGAGCGTTCGCTTACCGCAATGGCGTTCCTGTTCGCGGTATTCCGCTCGCGGCCTTCTCCCTTCTATCTGATGGACGAGGTCGAAGCCGCGCTCGACGACGTCAACTTGGGGCGGTTCCTTGATCTGATCGAAGAGTTCCGCAACGAGGCGCAGCTCGTCATCGTGTCGCACCAGAAGCGCACGATGGACTCGGCCGACGCGCTCTACGGCGTTTCCATGCCGCCGGGTGGTTCGAGCCGAGTGGTCAGCGAGCGGGTGCGAGGCGTGCAACTCGATCTCACCCAGGCCGACGAAATGTCGGAGCAATAAGCCCGAATCGTTACCTTCCGGCGGAGCTCCCACGGGGTTTGTAGGATCGGCCCGCTATGGAAACCATCATTGTCATCGGGTTTGTTGTCCTCGCGCTCGCAATTGCGATCGCCGGGATTGTTGGAGGATTGCGGTCGCGCGCCGACCGCAAGGCGCGTGAGCTCGAATCCGTTGGGCTTCTGGATGTGCCGATCGCCACGACCGAGGCACCTGCGCGCGAAACGGTCGAAGCGGCACCCAGCGTCGCTGAAGTCGAGGAGATCGTTGCTGCGGCGCCCGTTCGGCCGAGGCTGCGCGACCGGTTGGCCAAGACCCGGGCGTCGTTTAGCGCCTTTGCTCGACGCGGCGCGATCGATGACGACACGTGGGACGAGCTCGAAGAAACGCTGTTGCTTGCTGACGTCGGGCTTCCGACAACGCAAGACATTCTCGCGGCGACGCGCGCGCACGTCGCCGCAGAGAAGATCAGCACTCCTGACGGCGTTCGCGATGCGTTGCGCGCGGCGCTGCTCGCCACGCTGGGCGGCGCCGACCGATCCCTGCAGTGCAAGCCGGGGGAGCGCAATGTCTGGATGTTCGTCGGGGTGAATGGTGTCGGTAAGACGACCACGATCGGCAAGCTGGCGGCCCAAGAGGTAGCGCGCGGCCAGAAGGTGTTGCTCGCGGCCGCCGACACGTTTCGCGCCGCCGCGGCCGATCAGCTCACCCATTGGGCCGAACGCGCCGGCACGGATTTGGTGCGTGGAGAAGAAGGCGCCGACCCGGGCTCGATCGTCTTCGACGCAATGGCGGCGGCCGGACCGCGACACATCGATCTGATCATGATCGACACCGCCGGACGCCTGCACACCAAGTCGAATCTTATGGAAGAGCTCAAGAAGCTGCGCCGTATCGTGGATCGCACGCCCGATTCGCTACGCGAGGTACTGCTCGTCATCGATGCGGCGACGGGTCAGAACGGTCTCGCACAGGCGCGGGAGTTTGCCGGTGCGGTCGATGTGACCGGAGTTGTGCTCACAAAGCTCGACGGAACGGCCAAGGGCGGCATCGTGCTGGCGATCCAGCGCGAGGTAGGGCTGCCCGTCAAAGTCATCGGGGTTGGCGAGGGGATCGAGGATCTTCTGCCGTTTGATCCTGAGGAATTCGTCGACGCACTCCTCGGCGAGTAGCACCGCGTACACTCCGCAACGATGTTTGACGCGCTCTCCGAACGATTTGACTCGATCTTCAACAAGCTGCGGAGCCGCGGCAAGCTGACCGAACGCGATATCGATGAAGTCGCGCGCGAAATCCGATTGGCGCTCCTCGAGGCCGACGTCAATGTCGGGGTCGTCAAAGCATTCATCGCACGCATCAAAGAGCGCGCCGCGGATGCCGAGCTTTCGAAGAGCCTCACGCCCGCGCAGCAAGTCATCAAGATCGTTCACGACGAGTTGGCAACGACGCTGGGTGGTACTGCCGGCAAGCTGACCATGAACTCCAAGCCGCCGACGGTCATCTTGATGGCCGGGTTACAGGGTTCCGGAAAAACCACTGCGTCCGGCAAGCTGGCACGACTCCTTAAGGCGCAAGGGTTGCAGCCGTTGCTCGTTGGCGCCGACCTCCAGCGCCCCGCCGCGGTTGAACAGCTTCGCGTCCTTTCCGAACGCGTCGGCGTGCCGTTTGCGTCAGAACCGAGTGACCCGGTGAGCGTGGCGCGGCACGGTATTGCCGAAGCCGAGCGGCTCGGTCGCAATGTCGTGATCGTCGACACCGCTGGTCGATTGCAGATCGATGTCGATCTCATGGAGCAGTTGCGAGCAATTCGCGACGCCGTGCAGCCCGACAACACGCTGTTGGTCGTTGACGCAATGACCGGCCAGGAAGCTGTGAACGTCTCGGTGGCCTTCAACGAAGCGGTTCCGCTCGACGGTGTGATCCTGACCAAGATCGATGGCGATGCTCGCGGTGGTGCGGCGCTCTCGGTCAAAGAAGTTGTTGGCAAACCGATTTTGTTTGCCGGTACCGGCGAGAAGCTCGAAGACTTCGAACCGTTTCACCCCGATCGAATGGCCGATCGCATTCTCGGAATGGGTGACGTCATGTCGCTCATCGAGAAAGCCGAGCAGGCCTACGACCTCGAGACCGCGCAAAAAGCCGAAGCGCGGTTGCGCACAGGCGAGTTCACGCTCGAGGACTTTTTGGAGCAGATGCAACAAGTCAAAAAGATGGGGCCGCTCAAGAATCTGCTCGGAATGATGCCCGGCATTCCCAAAGAAGTGCGCAAAGCCGAGATCGATGAACGCGAGCTCGGGCGCATCGAGGCGATCATTCACTCGATGACACCGGACGAGCGGCGTAACCCAAAAATGATTAACGGTTCGCGCCGTATTCGCATTGCCAAAGGCAGCGGCACGTCGACCATGCAGGTCAATCAGTTGCTCAAGCAATTCGAGCAGATGCAACAGATGATGAAACAGCTCGGCAAAGGAAAGTTTCCCAAGATGCCATTTGGTGGCAGTGTGCCCAACATTGACGGCATGCCGGGGATGCCCGGGCTTCCCGGATAGTGATGCAAATCGCGGACGGCTGGTACCCCGAAGGCGACGCGTACGACACCGGCACGCTCGATGTCGGTGACGGGCACAGGATCGCCTATGCGCAATACGGCAACCCGAATGGTCTGATCGCGTGCTCGCTACACGGTGGCCCCGGCGGAGGGTTCTCACCACGCCAACGCCGCCCGTACGACCCGGAGCGCTGGCGCGTCGTGAGCTTCGATCAACGCGGCTGTGGGGCGAGTACTCCGTTTGCATCACTCGAACACAACACCACTTGGGATCTTGTTGCCGATATCGAACGGTTGCGTGAGCACCTCGGGATTGCGCGCTGGGTGATTGAGGGGGGTTCGTGGGGATCCACGTTGGCGTTGACGTACGCGATCACGCACCCCGAACGCGTGCAGGCACTGTTGTTGCGCGGCATTTTTTTGGTGCGCGACGCCGACGTTGCGTGGTTCTACCAATCGGGGGCCAACGCATTGTTCCCGGACGTGTGGCGCACGTACGTCGAGTTCATCCCTGAAGCCGAGCGTGACGACTTGTTGCGTGCGTACCGCCGTCGCCTTGACGATCCAGATCCTCAGGTGCGTCTCGAAGCCGCGCGACGCTTTGCTGGGTGGGAAGTGGCGTGTTTGTTCTTGGTGCCCCGCCCCGAAATCGTTGCGGAAATGAGTGTCGACGAGCATCTGGTGGCCGTCGGTCAGATCGAAAACCATTTCTTTATGCACCACGGATTTTTCGATTCGCCAAATTGGATCTGCGAGCACGCGTCGGCGCTGCGCGATATCCCGATCGAGATCGTGCACGGCCGCTACGACGTCGTCTGCCCGATCACCCAAGCTTTCGACCTGGTGGCTGCGGCGCCGCATGCCAACCTGGTCGTGGTGCCCGATGCCGGGCACAGCTCGGGAGAACCCGGCATTTCCCGGGCGCTCGCCGCTGCCGCCGATCGCCTGGCCGACGGGCTGGCGGGTCCGATCGATCGCTGACCCGGCCAGCTCGGGGGTCTCGTCTGGCCGGCTCGGCCCGAGTCCGGCTAGCCTCCCGAGCCGTTTCTCAAACCGAAAGGCAATCGTGGCCGTCAAGATCCGTCTCATGCGGGTGGGCAAGAAGAAGCAACCCACCTACCGCGTCGTCGTCGCCGACTCGCGTTCGCCGCGCAACGGTCGCTTCATCGAAATCATCGGCCAGTACGAGCCGCGGCGCGAACCGTCTGCGTTCAACCTCGACGATGAGAAGGCGTTGGCCTGGCTCGACAAGGGTGCATTGCCGAGCGAGCAAGTGCTGAAGATTCTCACCGCTGCCGGTATCTGGGAACGCCACGTCGCCAAGAACCCGAATGCCAAGAAAATCTCGGACGCCTTGGCGTCGCGTTCGAACGCGAAGGCTGAGCGCGCCGCTGCGGCCGCGGCCAAGGCAAAGGCGGAAGCGGATGCCGCCGAGGCCGCCGCGAAAGCCGAAGCTGCTGCCGCCAAAGCAGAAGCGGAAGCTGCAGCAGCTGCAGCCGCTGCAGCTGCGAGCGAAGAGGCTGCGAGCGAAGATGCAGCAGCGGACGCAAGCACAGAGGCGGACGAAGCGTGAGCGAGGACTTCGACGGGCGCGACGAGTTCGAGGACGCCGATGTCGATGGCAACTTCGACGAAGTTGGTGCGGACGGCAATCGCGTCGCCGGAGCGAAAGCGCGTGCGGTCGCGGAGTACGTCGCGCGCGAATTGGCCGATGTGCCCGAGGCAATCGACATTGATGCTGTCGAAGGCGCCCACCGCACCACGTTGATCCTGCACGCGGATTCCTCCGACATGGGTCGCATCATCGGTCGTCGTGGCCGCACGATTCAGGCGTTGCGCCAAGTGGTGCGCGCTGCCGGTGCGTCGGAAGGTTCCGACGTCACCATCGACACGGCGGACTAATTGTCGCCCGAGCGGCTGCAGATCGCTCGTGTCGGACGCGCCCACGGATTGCGCGGCGAAGTCCACGTTTGGCCCATTACTGATCGCGAGGAACGATTTGCGCCGGGGGCGCGCGCGTTTCTTCGCCAGCGCGAATTGGTGATTGCCGCGGTACGCCCCATGGACGGCCACTGGCTCATCCGCTTCGAAGGTGTCGATGATCGCAATGCCGCCGAAGCGCTCAATGGCGGCGTGCTCGAAGCGGAGCCGCTCGGCCCGCTGCCCGAAGGCGAATACTGGGTGCATGAGCTGATTGGCCGGCGCGTGCGCGACCAACACGGCCGTGAGCACGGGCGGGTCGAAGCCGTGCAAGACAACCCTGCGCATGCGTTGCTCGTCCTCGAATCCGGTGCACTGGTTCCGATGGTGTTTGTGCGGACGACGCAGGACGATGTGATTGACGTCGATGTTCCCGAGGGATTGTTTGAGGTGATCGACGATGCGAATTGATGTCTTTACGATTTTTCCCGAGCTGCTGGCGAGCGCGTCCGCGGTGTCGTTGCTTGGCAAAGCGCGCGAGCGGGGCTTGCTCGATATTCGTCTGCACAATCCACGTGCGTTTACAACGGATGTGCATCATTCCGTCGATGACACGCCGTTTGGTGGTGGTGCCGGCATGGTGATGCAGCCCGAGCCACTCGCGGCCACAATCGATGCGGCGAACCCTCCGAGACCGATCCTCGTATGTTCGGCGGCCGGACGCCCGTTCACCCAAGCGTTGGCGCGCGAACTTGCGGCGGGCGACGGGTTCTCGTTGGTGTGCGGTCGCTATGAGGGCATCGATCAGCGGGTGATTGATTCGCACTGCGATGGGGAGATCTCGATTGGCGACTATGTGCTGGCCGGCGGCGAGTCGGCGGCGTTGGTGATCATCGAAGCAGTGACGCGCCTGGTCCCAGGCGTCATGGGCAACGTGGATTCCGGGGCCGACGAGTCGTTTGCGATGAATCGTCTCGAGTACCCGCACTACACCCGACCGGCGGAGTTTGCCGGGGTCGAGGTGCCCGAGGTCTTACGTTCGGGGGATCACGCCCGGATCGAGCGGTGGCGTCGGGCCCAGGCGGTTCGCCGGACCATGCAGCGTCGGCCCGACCTCATTGCGGCTTCGCCCCTTTCCGAGGACGAGCACGCGCTGCTGATCGAATTTCCGGAGTGAATCCACCCAACTCCGGCACGGAATGGAGCGGGAGGCCCCCGGCCCGATACGATCCCCCGCCGGCTCGTCAGGAGATTTCATGAACCGCACCGACCTCATTGATCGTGAACAACTTCGGGAAGTCCCGGACTTTGCGCCCGGGGACACCTTGAAGGTGCACGTGCGCGTCGTCGAAGGAAACCGCGAGCGCACCCAGCTATTCCAGGGCGTCGTGACGCGTCGTCAGGGCGATGGGATCCGCGAGACCTTTACGGTCCGCAAAGTGAGCTTTGGCGTGGGGGTGGAGCGCACGTTCCCGGTGCACTCGCCAGTGCTGGCCAAGATCGAGGTCATGACCCGAGGCAGCGTCCGGCGAGCCAAGCTCTACTACTTGCGCGACCGCATCGGGAAGGCCGCCAAGATCCGCGAAAAGCGCGACTAAGCACCGTCCTATTCGGCCCTACACTGCGAGGAACGAAAGGACTGCTGTGAGCGCTGAAGATCTCGAGCGATACGAAACGGATATCGAACTCCAGCTCTATAAGGAGTACCGCGATGTCCTGCCGATGTTCTCGTACGTCGTAGAGACGGAACGCCGCTTTTATCTCGCGAATACCGTGAAGATGGAAGTGCGCAACGAACAGGGCCGCACCTATTTCGATCTCGCGCTGACTGATGCGTGGGTCTGGGACATGTATCGCCCCGCACGATTTGTCAGCAACGTCCACGTCTGTACGTTCAAAGACGTCAACATCGAGGAACTGGCGGGCAAGGAACTCTGATGTCGACGCCGCGTCCGGGACGTCCCGTGCGCCGCACGACGGGGGTTCGCACCGATCCCGAAAAGTTGGCGGCGGCGCAAGCGGCGCACGACGACACGGATGCCGACACACGTCAAGCGCTGGGACAGCTTGGCGAAGCACTGGTTGCGGACGCATACCAACAGCAGGGCTACTTGTTGGTCGAGCGCAATTGGCGCCATCGCGACGGCGAACTCGATCTGATCATCTCGCGTGACGGCACGATGGTGTTCTGCGAAGTAAAGACTCGAACCTCGCACGCGTTCGGTTCGCCCGCCGATGCGGTGACCCGCGAAAAACGGGAGCGCATCCGCGCCCTTGCTGCAGCTTGGCTGCGCGAGCACCGCGGGATCGCAAAGGAACTGCGCTTCGATGTTGCTGCGGTCACGATGCGTGAGGGCGCCGAGACCGAAATTGAAATCATCGAAGGCGCGTTCTAACCCTTCGGTTTGTTGCCGGCCCGTCGTCGCTCTTCGCGTTGCCAGCATCCGGTGTGCCAGTGGCGGCGCTCTTCGGGAGCTTGGCGGGGCACGACCACTTTGTGGCCGGTGCCCGGCTCGATGGTGTGATCGCAGCCGGGGCAGCGATATTGCTTCACCGCCTGGTACGGCTGAATGTGGCGAACTTCGATGTCGTCGGGATCAAAGAACATGGTGTCCGTCACCCGGCAAAGAACGCCCAGGCCAACAGCACCGCCACGATGACGAGGGCTGAGCCCACAAAGACATAGTCGCTCGTGCGGCGTTTGTAGCGGCGTTGCGGATCGAATCCCACGCCAACACCGTAGTAGTCACGCGGGCGTATCGGCGCGCAGATCGGTGAGTGGATGGATGAGCCCGCGGGTTCGCGCAATGTGACCAGCCGCTGCGAGCTCGTCGAGTGCCAATGCAAGCGCCGCGGCGTCGAGCTCGGTGTGTACGCCGAGTGCATCCGAGGTGGTGGGTTCGCCGTCGCACGCGCGCAGTACGGCGCGCGCCGACGCACTCAGTGCTGCGGTCGCGCGGACATCCCATCCCTCGGGTTGGCGCAATGGACCGCCGAGGCTCGGGAGCAGATCGGTGGGATCGAGTAGCGGGTGTGCGCCATCGGCGAGCAGTGCGTTGCATCCGGCCGCCGAAGGATTACGACGCGCTCCTGGAATCGCGAACACGGGGCGTCCATATTCGAGTGCGAGGTCGGCCGTGATGCGCGCGCCACCGCTCGCCGTCGCTTCCACTACTACGACTACATCAGCGAGTGCTGCGATGATGCGGTTGCGAACCGGAAACCGTCCGGCGTGGGGGCGGGTCCCGAGCGGTGATTCGCTGATGAGCAATCCATGCGAGCGCATGCGGGCGTACAAGTCGATATGACGGCGTGGGTAGGTCACGTCGAGTCCGGTCGCGAGCACCCCGATGGACAATCCCTGTGCATCGAGTGTGCCGGTGTGTGCCGCGCCATCGATGCCAAGGGCCATGCCGCTCACCGTGGTGATGTGTTGCTGCGCGCACCATGCTCCCAAGGTGTGCGCATCCGCCAGCCCGGCGGGGGTCGCTGCGCGCGTACCCACAATTGCAACGCGCGGCTGCGCGAATGCATCGGTCGCACCCCCCTCACAGAACAATGCGAGCGGGCGATCGGGAATGGGATCTGGGATCGGAAACGCGGCATCGGTCTCGAGGAGCACGCGCGTGCTGCGCTGGGTCAACAGTTGGGCGAGCGCATCGATGTTCGGTGGTGTGCCGAGCGCAGTGTCTGCGCGTCGTGCGCGAACTCGTTCGTACGCAACATGTGGATCCGGCCAGCGTTGCAACAGTGCACGCAAACGAGTTGGTGTCATACCCGGCGTGTGCACCAGCGCAGCAATCACTATCTCAGATGCGTTCACGCGGCGATGTCTTCGCGCAGATCGAGCGCGCGTACGAGATCGGTTGGACGGATGTCGGGAGCGCCGTCGAGATCCGCAATCGTGCGGGCCACGCGGCGTACCCGGGCTGCACCGCGTCCCGAAAGCGCGCGGTGTTCGCAGAGTCGGTGCCACGTGGTACGAGCCGGCGCAGTCAATGGGAGGTACGCGTCGAGCGCATGCGCGGGCACCTCGCTGTTGCGCTCCCACGGCGTGTCGGTGAAACGCTCGCGCTGTCGGTCGACCGCCTCGGCAACGTGGGCGCGGATGTCGGCGGAGGAGGCGCCACTGGGTTCGTCGGCGCGTGGTGCGTGCACCCAGAGGCGCAGATCGAAGCGGTCCAGCAAGGGCGCAGAAAGGCGACGAAGGTAGCGACCGCGCGCGGCGTCGCTGCATCGACACTTGTCGGGCCCGAGTCCACACGGACACGGGTTGGTGCACGCGATCAACAAAAAGCGCGCGGGAAACGTGCTGGTTTCGGGAATGCGACTGATCCGTACGACACCTTCTTCGAGTGGCTGGCGCAATGCTTCGAGCGCGCGCGGGGGAAACTCGCCGAGTTCGTCGAGAAACAGTGCGCCGTGATGCGCCAACGTGACTTCGCCGGGATGTGGTCGGCCCGTTCCGCCGCCTACAAGGGCAGCAGGGGAGATGGTGTGATGTGGTGCGCGAAACGGTGGAGTCGCAACTAAGTGTTCAATGCCGTGGCGGGTCGCAATGGACTGCACGCGCGTTGCTTCGAGCGCGGCGCGCGACGGCAGCTCGGGAAGAATCGTGGCAATGCGTTTGGCGAGCATGGTTTTGCCTACTCCCGGTGGCCCGATCATGAGGAAATGATGATTCCCTGCTGCTGCAATCGCGAGCGCATCGCGAGCATTCGCAAGCCCGCGCACGTCGGCGAGATCACCGAGCTCATCGACCAAGTCTGGTGTGGCTGTTACCCGCGCCGGGGGAGGCTCGGGCCAGGGTGCGAGGTCGCGCAAACACGCAGTGACTTCGCGCAGCGAACGCGCCGGGCGCACAACCAGATCGGGAACCAACATCGCTTCGCGCGCATTCTCTGCGGGAACGATCACGCGGGTCACTCCCGCGCGCGCAAGCGCGTCGGCGCACGCAAGAACACCGGGAATTGGTCGCACTGTTCCGTCGAGGCCGAGTTCGCCGAGGACACCGACACCGGCGAGACAACTCACCGGGAGCGGCGGCTCGGTGAGCGCGACCAAGCCCAGCGCAATCGCAAGATCCAGCCCGGATCCGGTTTTGCGAATCGCGCTCGGTGCGAGACCCACGGTGATCTTGCGATTCGGGAACTCGATCTGCGACGACAACAGCGCGGCACGGACCCGATCGCGGGATTCGCGCACTGCGGCATCGGGCAGTCCGACCACGGTGTAGCCCGGTAATCCGGTGGTGATGTGGACTTCGACGGTGACAAGTTGTCCATCGATGCCATCGAGAATGGCGCTGGGCACAGCAATGCGGGTGACGGTCATCGGGCCTCCGAAACGAACCAGGGAGGCGGGATGCGTCCGCCACGAACAGGGCTGAACGGTACCCGCACGGCCGGCGCCCGTCAGTGGCATTGCAGCGGTTGGGTCGGAAGTGGGTTGAGCGGCGGCTAGCCTCGTACATGGCCGCGAGCCGCACCTTATGAGCTGGGACGTCGACGGATTCGTGAACGCACTCACCGCATCGAGCTCGCACACGCGAGCTGCATACCGACGCGATGTCTCCCAGTTCGTGACGTGGGCGCAACGCGGCGGATGTGGGTCGCCGGAGGGGCTTTCGAACACGGTTCTTCGGCGGTATCTCGCCTACCTCACCACGCGCGACTACGCCCGCCCGTCCATTGCGCGCAAAGCCGCAGCGGTGCGGGCCTTTACGCGCTACCTCCGCCGCCATGGCGTCATTGCCACCGATCCGGGTCGCGCCATGCGCACCCCGCGCGGTGCTCAGCGCCTCCCGCGCGTCCCGCGGCCAGCCGAGACGGTGGCGCTCCTCGATGCGGTCGCCACGGCAGCAAGCACCGCACCCGTTGAGGACGAGCGTGCCCAGGCCCGCATCGTGCGTGATCGGGCGCTGCTCGAGGTCCTCTACGGTGCTGGGCTGCGTATCTCGGAAGCGTGTGGACTGCGTCGCGATGACATCGATACGGCCCGACGCTCCCTCACCGTGCTCGGCAAGGGGGCGAAGATCCGCCGGGTGCCGCTCCACGCCGAGGCACTGGCGGCGTTACTCCAGTATCTCGAGACCTCCCGCCCGGTCCTGGCGGCGCCGGCGACCCCGCCCGAGGTGGTGTTCGTCAACGCCCGAGGTACGGCCCTAAGTCCCCGGGACGCCCGGCGCATTTTGGACCGCTATCCCATGGCCGATGGTCGTACGCTGCATCCGCACGCCTTGCGACACGCGTTCGCCACTCATCTTCTCGAGGGCGGGGCCGATCTGCGGGTCGTGCAAGAGTTGCTCGGTCATAGCGATCTCGCAACCACCCAGCGGTATACCCACATCACTCCCGAGCGCTTGCGCTCCGTACATGAGGCGACGCATCCCCGTGGCTGAAATCGAAGTGTCTCCCGCGGCAGTCGCTGACCTGTGGCGCGCGTACAAGTCCGACGGCACGCCCGACGCGCGTGACCGATTGATCCTGCACTACTCGCCGCTCGTGAAGTTCGTCGCCGGCCGTGTCGCCTCCGGCCTCCCGCACAACGTCGAACAAACCGACCTCACGAGTTACGGGATTTTCGGATTGATTGACGCAATCGACAAGTTCGATCCCGAGCGTGGCTTTAAGTTCGAGACGTATGCGATCGCGCGTATCAAGGGAGCGATCATCGACGAACTGCGCGCGATTGACTGGGTGCCGCGTTCGGTACGCGCCAAAGCCCGCGAGATCGAGCGTGCCTACTCCAAGCTCGAAAACGAACTCAAGCGTTCGCCGGAAGATCGCGAAGTTGCCACCGAACTCGGTATTACTGAAGACGAGCTCGCAAACTCCATGTCACAGATCAGCTTCGTCGGGCTCGTCGCACTCGACGAGCTGTTGGACGCTGGCAACGATCGTTCTGGTTCCGTCAAAGACTCGCTCGCCGACCGTTCCGGTGATCCCGAGCAGCAATACGAAGTGGACGAGATGAAACATGTTCTCGCCGATGCGATCAACCGCATGCCCGAACGCGAAAAGCTCGTGCTGACGCTCTACTACTACCAAGGACTTACGCTGAACGAGATCGGTTCGGTCTTGGGAGTTACCGAGAGTCGCGTCTGCCAAATCCACACGAAAGCAATCCTGCAGCTCCGCGGGCGTCTGGTCGACGTCGCAAACTGATCCGTGGCGGTTTTTCTTATCGTCGTAGTCGTCGCGCTTGTGCCTGCGCTCTTCTACGTCCTGTTCATTCGTCTGCTGGATCTGTTCGAGAAAGAACCGTTGTGGTTGGTCTCGATCGCATTTCTTTGGGGTGCGATTCCCGCAGTCGTTATTGCGTTGATCGGCGAGTTGGCTGGCTCTCTTGCGTACAGCACACTGGTGAGTGCGGACCCGAACAATGTCGACGCAGTCAGCGCCGCAGTGCTGGCGCCAGTCATTGAAGAGTTGGCCAAAGGCGCGTTTCTTGCACTGTTATTCGTGGCGTTTCGTCGCCAGATCGATAGCCCACTCGATGGGCTCGTCATTGGTGCGACGGTCGGTTTTGGGTTTGCGGCAAGCGAGAACGTCGTGTACCTCCTTGGGGCGTACTCCACGGATGGGACGACCGCGCTGGTCGTGACGGCAATGTTGCGCATCGTGGTGCTGGGGTTCGGGCA
>JBMOIW010000017.1:0-28149 GCA_049317145.1 Acidimicrobiia bacterium | reverse complement strand
TTTGTTGCATCACTTTCCGTCGAAAGAACTGCTCTATCGGGCTGTGATTCTGTACTCGTTCGAGGACTGGGTCACACTGGTCGAAACCGCAGTGGCCGGTGAGCAGAGCCACGGCTGGCCCCAGGTCGAGCGAGTGATGCACGCCGCGTTCGACTTCTTCGAAGAACATCTGGAATTTGTTCGCATCGCGCGCCGCGAAGCCCTTGAGGGTGGGTCACGCATCTCCGACGAATTCGGAATTGCGCTGCGGCCGCTCTTTGATCGAGGCGTGGCATTCCTCGAACGCGAGATGGACGCGGGCCAACTGCGCCAATACGACGCTCGCCAAATGCTGCTCACCGGCTACGGAGCCGTATTGTCATACCTATCGGACTATCCCCTGGTCCGCTCACTCGTCGACGGGGATCCCATGGCAGCCGGCGCGCTCAAAGCGCGACGCGAGCACGTGATTGCCGTGCTCCGCAACGCGCTCGAACCCTAGGACCCGTCCGTTCTAGAAAAGTGTTTCGGGCACAGCCGGTTCCAGCAGTGATGACCCGTTGTTTCGCGGACTGTTGACCGCCCGCCCCACGGCATAGGTTGCGAGCACGGCATCGTCTGCTGGCCGGAGCAGCGATTCCAACATCACCACGTCATTGTTGGATGCCGGGTCACACCACACATCGCAGGCATCACGCTCGAGAATCACCGGCATCCGTTCGTGAATTGGTGCCATCGTTGCATTGGCATTGGTCGTGAGAACCGCGCATGTCTCAACCACGGTGCCATCACTCGGATCCGTCCAGTGTTCCCAAAGACCAGCAAACGCAAGCTGTCGCCCGTCCCGACGATGGATGTACATGGGCTGTTTCCCTTCGGGGCGAACCTGCCATTCGTAGAAGCCATCCGCGGGAATGATGCAGCGCCGCTTGGCGAACGCCGCCCGGTACGCGGGCTTTTCGCGAACTGTCTCGGACCGAGCGTTGATCAACCGATCTCCGATTCCTGCGTCTTTCGCCCAAGAAGGAATGAGCCCCCAGCGCAGGCCCGACAACACTCGACGAGCTTCGCCGTCTCCGGCAATTTCGCGTACTGCGTAGATCATCCGTCGCGGCGTGACATTGAAATCCGGAGTGTGTTCAACCGTTTCGGGCGTGGCCTTGAAAAATGCAGCGACGTCTGCGAGCGGCGTCGCCGAAACGAAGCGACCACACATCAGGCCGTCAGCGAACGATGATTGCTGCCGGAGCGCAGACGGGCTCGAGCCGGCGATTCAAATCGCACGGCAGTCCAAATGTCGTCGATCACACTGACCTTGGTATCCACCATGCCGAAGGTCGTACCAATTTCTTGCACCGCGGCAAACGCAAGATCGGTTGCGACACCTGACGTCTTTTTCGGCCAGGCGATCCACAGCGCACCTTCGCGGTCGAGCGCACGAACAAACGTCGGGTAGCGACGCGACAGTTCAGAACGACGCGTGACGAAGAACATCAACAGATCTACGGTGCCGCGCGCATGCGTACGCATTGACACTCCGTCGGGAAGCTCACCGAGCGCGCGTGGATAACCCTTTGGCGCGCCGACGACGGCAACCCGACTATCCGGTTGAATGCCCAACTTCCGGGCAAGGACCCCTGCTCCCACGGCCGGTGATCCAACTACTTCTGCGTGGTGCGCGTCAACCGAATCGCCGCGGGGCGGACTATCGCTCCGTCAAATCGCCAAGACAACGTCGACCCCGACCTCCTGCCACATTTTCACAAGGCCGGTTGCCTCGCCGGCCCAAGCCCACCGGCCCGTAATTGCGTGACAAAATCCGCATTCCGGCGGTTTCCGATTCCACGAGTGATTCGGACCTTGCGTCAGGTTCTCGGCCTATCGACAGCCCCCAATGGCTTCAGTAGAGTCCTGGAAATTCGTCGGTTTGTCAGTCGCAGGAGTGGCTCATGAGTATCCGCATTGGTGATATCGCACCAGATTTCACGGCAGGCAGCACTGACGGATTGATCTCGCTTCACGAGTACCTCGGTGCGAGCTGGGGCCTGTTCTTCTCGCATCCAAAAGATTTCACTCCGGTTTGCACTACCGAACTTGGAGCGCTAGCTCGTCGCAAACCCGAGTTTGACGCCCGAAACGTCAAACTCATCGGACTTTCTGTTGACCCGCTCGAGTCTCACAACGCCTGGAAACTTGACATCGAAAAGACGCAGGGCACCCCGTTGACCTTCCCGTTGATCGCAGATGACGACCATGCCGTGGCCGATCTCTACGGAATGATCCATCCCAATGCGAGCGATACGCTGACGGTTCGGTCGGTGTTTGTTATTGATCCGCAAAAGCGGGTGCGCCTCACGCTGACCTATCCTGCGAGCACGGGCCGCAACATCGATGAGCTTCTTCGGGTCATCGACTCGTTGCAGCTCACGAGCCAACACAGTGTGGCGACGCCCGTCGATTGGAATGCCGGAGAGCGGGTCATCATCGCCGCGTCCGTGAACGATGACCAAGCCCGGGAGCTCTTTCCCGATGGCTGGGACGCCGAGACACCCTACCTTCGCTACGTACCGCAACCGTAGCCGCCGACCGCAACAACGGCGACGTCCGACTTGGCCGGACCAATCCGAGTCAGGATTGTCCTCACGCCTGCTTTACAGGTATTCGAGTGGGTCGACCGGCCGACCGTTCAGCCGGACCTCGAAGTGCAGGTGTGGCCCGGTCGAGAACCCCGTCGAACCGACATAACCGATGACTTGACCCACTGCGACCCGCTCGCCCGAACTCACTGCGAACCGGCTCTGGTGGGCGTAGAGGGTGGAAATACCGCCCCCATGGTCCAGCACGATCACATTTCCGTACCCGTTGAGGACGCCGGCCCGCACCACGGTGCCGCCCGCTGCGGCCTTGATGGGAGTTCCCATACCCGCCCCGAAGTCAATGCCGTCGTGATTGCGGACGGTTCCAAATATTGGATGCTTTCGCGGGCCGAACGAGCTCGTGATCGGCGCCGACACAGGACGCAAGAGGCGGTTCGGCTTCGTGCCACTCGAGGCCGTGCCAAGTTGGGAGGCAATCGTTTCGGACTCGACCCGCAAGACCGCAATCTCGCGCTCATAGCGGACCTTAACCGTTTGGATCGCAGCCAACGCGACCTGCTCGACTTCCTCGGCTCGCTGCGCATCGGCGCGCGCACCGTCGAGCTCAAGGCGAGCCCGAGCCAACTCGTTCTGACGCGTCGTCGCTCGGTCTCGCAGCGTCGCAGCGTGTTGCGCTTCGCTTTCGAGCCGCGTCTTTTGGAGTACGAGATCTTGCAATGCCTGTTGGCGCACCGAGACGAACTGCCGCTGCTGGCGCTGGATGACATCCAAATAATGCTGCGCAGTAAGGGCTGTGTTGGTGTCGTCGAGCGTTGCCGCAAATTCAAGGGGCGTGGCATCAATGACGGCATTTTGCACATACAAACGCTGTGCCGCAGCGGTAGCTGCGGCTTCGGAACGGTCAGCTTCTTGCTGCGCAATCCGGACGCCGCGTTCGATTGCGATGAGCCGACCCGAAACCTGCCCGAGTTCGGCTTCGGCCTCGAGTTGAGCTTCTTTGAGTTGTACCGTTTGCACATCAAGGGATTGCACCTTGGCCGCAGCCGCTTCGCGCCGGTCTTTGGCCGCAACGACGTCTTTGAGCTGAGCTGCCTCGGCCGCTGAAACCTCGCCGAGTTCACGCGTCAACTCCTCGAGCCGCTCGTCAACGGATTGCGTCGTCGTGGTTTGCGCCTGGGTTGGCACCGCCAGCGCAACGACACCAAGCAACGTCAGCGCCGCAACGCAAAGTGATCGCAATTGACTGCCCAATGCTCTCCTCGCAACCACCTTCGGCGATACGCGCCCGCGCCGGATTAGACGTCGAGAAAACGCCACAGGCCGATCAGTGACGACACGAGGCCGATACCGACCGAGGCGATGAGAACGACGGCTACTGCGCTCCACGTATTACCAATCGTCAAGTCGTAGCCCGACTTGTGGAACCACTGATTCATTACCGGGTCCCGCAGCAAGAACAGGGCAAAGCTGGCCAACACCCCGCCAACGAGGCCCTGGAATATCCCCTCGCTCATAAACGGAACCCGAACGAACCAGTTCGAGGCGCCGACCAACTTCATGACCTCGATTTCCCGACGGCGAGCATAGGTGGCCAACCGGATCGTGGTCGCAACGATGATCCCGGAAACGGCAATCAGCACGCCAGAAAGAATCAGCAACGCCGTTGAGACCCGGTTGCGATCGCGAAGCTCTCGGTCCAAGAGCTTGCCGGGAGTCACAACCTGATCAACGCCGTCGAGTTGTTCGAAACGCGTTCCCAACGTGTTCGTGAGCTCAGCCTTCTTGGGCGTCACCCGGAACGATACCGGTAGCGACTCTGGCGTAATCGAGTTTACGAGTTCAGGTTGGTCATTGAAGATGCGCTTGAAATCCGCGTATGCGTCGCGCTTGCTGATCAAGACGGACTCTTTGACGTCGGACGAATTCGCAATCGCTTGCTTTGCACTGTCGACTTGGGACTGGGACGCGTCAACGGTCATGAAGACTTCGAGTCGCGCTCCGTTCTTCCAGCGCTGGGTGCCGTTGTCGACTCGCGCGGAGTACAACAAGCCGCCACCAGCCAAGACCATGGTCACCGCAATCGTGAGGACACCCGCCATGACCATGAACACGTTGCGCCCCAACGACGTGAGCGTCTCGCGCAAGAAGTAGCCAATTCGGGTAAGCATCAGCCCCCCACTCCGTACACACCTCGTGCTTGGTCGCGCACGAGATCGCCGTGGTGCAGTTCGATAACTCGGCGGCGCATCGTGTCCACGATTCGCTCGTCGTGGGTTGCCATAACCACCGTCGTGCCGGTCCGATTGATGCGATCCAACAACCGCATAATTCCGACCGTAGTCGCCGGATCCAGGTTTCCCGTGGGCTCGTCGGCGAGCAAGATCAGGGGCCGGTTGATAAACGCGCGCGCAATCGATACACGCTGTTGCTCGCCGCCGGAGAGTTCGCCAGGAAAACGCTCAGCTTTTTGCCCAAGCCCAACCAGCTCGAGAATCTGAGGGACCTGCGCACGCACGACGTTACGCGGTCGACCAAGCACCTCTTGCGCGAACGCAACATTCTCGTAGACGGTCTTGTTCGGCAAAAGCTTGAAGTCCTGGAAAATACAGCCGATGTTGCGCCGCAACTGCGGGACTTTCCAGGAACTCAGCCGACCGATATCGCGTCCGGCAACGATGATGCGCCCCGACGTCGGCAGCTCGTCGCGCAGGAGCAACTTCAGGAACGTCGATTTCCCCGAGCCCGAGGGGCCAACCAAGAAGACGAACTCTCCCTTGTTGACTTCCAGGCTCAGGTCGCGCAGGGCACCAACCCCGGCCTTGTACACCTTGGTGACGTTCTCGAACTTGATCATGAGCGGGACTCACTGTACCCGGCCGCACGACCACAATTTCGGCACCCCCGCATTCCGGGGCCCAGCCGTCAGCGTCGCGGACCCGAGAGGGACACTTTGCCCTGGGAAGGTGCGAATCGGACACTCCCGCACGGGACCTCTACGCAGATGCGCGCCGATACTGCAACCACGCCTCGATGAAGCCATCAAGATCACCGTCGAGTACCGCCTGCACGTTGCCCGTTTCGAAAATAGGTTCTTCTTTGCCATCGACGCGTCGGGTGCGTTCGTCCTTGACGAGTTGGTACGGCGCGAGCACGTACGAGCGGATCTGTGAACCCCAAGCGACGTCGCGCTTTTCGCCTGCCAACACCGCCATTTCAACCGCTCGTTCTTCGCGCATCCGCTCGGCCAAACGGGCGGCGAGGATTTGCATCGCTTTTGCGCGGTTCTGAATCTGCGACCGCTCGTTCTGACACGCCACAACGATGCCCGTCGGAATGTGCGTTATTCGTACCGCCGAATCGGTCTTGTTGACGTGCTGGCCACCGGCTCCCGAAGACCGATACGTATCGATACGCAAATCATTGGCATCGATCTCGGGCGCTTCGGCTTCTTCGATTGCCGGAACAACGTCAAAGGACGCGAACGAGGTTTGACGGCGCGCCTGCGAATCGAATGGCGAAATCCGAACCAAGCGGTGCACACCACGTTCTCCCAATAACATTCCGTACGCGTAGCGTCCTTTGATGATGAACGTGGCCGACGAAATTCCCGCTTCCGCTCCCTCGGAAACCTCGTCCAGCTCAACCGAAAAGCCGCGCCGCTCTGCCCAGCGAGAGAACATGCGCAGCATCATTTCGGCCCAGTCCTGAGCGTCCGTGCCACCGGCGCCGGAGTGCACTTCGCAAATAGCGTCGCGCTCATCGTGCTCGCCGATAAAGAGCGCGCGCAGCTCAAGTTGGTCAAGTGCGACAGCAAGCGTAGATAGCTCGGACGCAATCTCTGGTTCTTGTGCGTCGTCTTGCTCCTCGCGAGCAAGTTCGAACAGCACTTCGAGGTCTTCGAGTCGACGTTGCAACCCGTCCATCATCGTGACGTCTTCGCGTATCTGAGATAACTCGGTGGTTACTGCCCGCGCCCGATCCGGGTCATCCCAAAGGTCGGCTTGACTCGCAATGGCCTCGAGTTCATCGACGCGCGCACGCGCGACGTCGATCCTGAGGTATCGCTCTGCATCTTCGACGCGACGACGCGCGTCCTCGAGCTCGGGGGAAAAATCGCGCATGCCTCAGCGTCCGTGACAGAGCTTGTATTTCTTCCCGCTCCCACAAGGACAAGCGTCATTTCGCCCCGGAGCGCGATCAACGCGAACCGGCTTTTGCGCGATCTCTTCATCACCGGCCGCATGCATTGCGATGTCCTCGGGCGAACCCGACGCCGCCATCGCCAATGCGCCCGACCCCTGCACGGGGTCCTCCGCCGAACTGTATTGCAATTGCCCGGCAGGAACCGCAGGCTGGGGCGCTTCGATCACCACTTCGACATGCGAGACATACCGCACGAAGTCTTCCTCGATGAGCCCCATCATCGCCTCGAACATCGAAAACCCTTCGCGCTGCCAAGCTGCGAGTGGGTCCTGTTGCCCCATGGCGCGCAGGTTGATTCCTTCGCGCAAGTAATCCATTTCGTAGAGATGCTCGCGCCAGCGTTGGTCGATGACCGAGAGCATGATGCGCCGCTCAATCTCGCGAAGCACTTCAGCGGCCAGCTTGGCCTCTTTCGCGTCATATGCTGCGAGCGCGTCGTCGATACACACGTCCACAACGGATTCCGGAGGCAAGCCGGCAAGTTGCTCTGTCGTCAGCGTTGTCGGATAGAGCGATCCGAGCAGGGCCACCAGCTCCTCGCGCGTCCCGTCGCCGTACTCCTCGGTCTCAAGCGCAGTCTCCACCGAGCGCGCCACGACTCGCTCGATTGCCTCCCGGGTCTCCTCGCCCAAGTCTTCACCGTCGAGGATTTGCGCTCTCCGACGGTAAATGATCTTGCGCTGTTCGTTCATGACCTCGTCGTACTTCAGCACGTCCTTGCGGATCTCGAAGTTGCGATCTTCGACTGTACGTTGGGCTCGTTCGATCGCACGGGAAACCATCTTCGCTTCCAGCGGCGTATCTTCGTCGAACGCTCGTTCCATCACCCAGTTCATTGCGCCGGTAGCGAACAAACGCATCAGGTCGTCTTCGAGCGAAAGGTAGAAACGCGTCTCGCCCGGGTCTCCTTGACGGCCCGAACGACCTCGCAGCTGATTGTCGATGCGTCGGCTTTCGTGCCGTTCGGTACCGAGCACGTACAAACCACCAAGGGATCGGACGTATTCGCCCTCTTCTCGGCACTCCTCCGAGAAGCGCTTGAGCAATTCCGCGTAGCGCAATGGGTCGGTTTCGGGAGTTTCGCCGTTGGCGAACAGCTCTGCTTTGGCGAGCCCTTCGGGGTTACCGCCGAGAAGGATGTCGACACCACGACCGGCCATGTTGGTCGCGACAGTTACAGCGTACGGGCGTCCGGCCTGCGTGATGATGTTGGCTTCCCGCTCGTGCTGTTTGGCGTTGAGGACCTCGTGCGGAATGCCGCGACGTGTCAGGAACTGCGAGAGCAGCTCTGACTTCTCGACGGAAATGGTTCCGACCAACACTGGCTGGCCCTTGGTGTGCCGCTCAGCGATGTCGTTGACCGCGGCCGTGAACTTGCCACGTTCGGTCTTGTAGATCAGATCCGCTTCGTCGAGGCGCTGCACGTGGCGGTGCGTGGGAATTGCGACGACTTCAAGTCCGTACGTGTGTGCAAACTCGCCGGCCTCCGTTGTCGCAGTACCGGTCATTCCCGCCAGCTTGTCGTACATGCGGAAGTAGTTCTGCAGTGTGACCGTCGCCAGCGTCTGATTTTCCTCCTTGATGTGAACGCCTTCTTTGGCTTCCACCGCTTGATGGAGACCCTCACTCCACCGTCGCCCTTCAAGGATACGACCGGTGAACTCGTCGACGATCTTGACCTCGCCGTCCGCAACGATGTAATCGACGTCGCGTTTGAAGAGCTCCTTCGCGCGCAGCGCGGCCTGGAGTTGGTGCACAAAGTTCTGGTTGACATGCTCGTACAGGTTGGCAACACCAAGTGCTTGCTCGACTCGGGCAATACCCTCCTCGGTAGGCACAATGGTCTTCTTTGCTTCGTCCACCTCGTAGTCCGTCTCGCGATTGAGAATGCGCACGACCCGCGCGAACTGCACGTAGAGGTCTTGCGCATCATCGGCACGCCCGCTGATGATGAGCGGAGTACGTGCTTCGTCGATGAGGATCGAGTCGATCTCGTCGACGATCGCGAACGCATGCCCGCGCTGCACCTGCGCATCGCGCGAGTCCGCCATGTTGTCGCGTAAGTAGTCGAAGCCGAACTCGTTGTTGGTGCCATAGGTAATGTCGGCTGCGTAGGCCGCACGCTTGTCGTCCCAATCGCTGCGATCGGGCACCACGAGGCCGACCTCAAGTCCGAGGAATCGATGCACGCGGCCCACCCACTCAGAGTCACGCGTCGCGAGATAATCGTTGACCGTAACGAGATGCACACCGTTACCGCTCAGTGCGTTGAGATAGGCCGGCAATGTGGAAACCAGCGTCTTGCCTTCACCGGTCTTCATTTCTGCGACCCAGCCGAAGTGCAGCGCTGCTCCGCCCATCACTTGGACGTCGTAATGACGCTGTCCGAGCACGCGAGTAGCCGCTTCGCGCACGAGCGCGAAGGCCTCGGGAAGCAAATCATCGAGCGCTTCGCCCTTCGCACCCCGCGCGCGCAGTTCGTTGCTAAAGGCGCGCAGTTCGTCGTCGCTTCGACGCTGCATTCCGGGCTCCAGCTCCGTTACGTACGGCACGATGCCCTGCACGACTTTGAGTTTGCGGCCCTCACCGGCCCGAAGAATTTTGGAAAGAATGCTCATAAGCGTGACGGAGTCTACCGACCGGCCCCGCGGGGCCAGTCCTTTCCTACTGAACCTCTATGAGTTGTTCCCGCATGGCGTAAATCACCGCTTCCATGCGGGAGTGCAGGCCGAGTTTTTCGAGCATGTTGCGAATGTGGTTCTTCACCGTGTTTTCGGAGATGTACAGCCGTGTGGCGACGTCACGGTTTGAGCAACCCGCCGCCACCAACGTCAGTACCTCAAGTTCACGGTTGGTAAGTTTCGGTGAACCCACCCGCTGGCGATCATCGGCCCGTTCGGAGAGCGCATTGAACTCGACCAGGAGTTTGGATGCCATCGACGGCGAGATCAACGAATGCCCCCGAGTGACGGCGCGAACCGCACCCGCGACTTCGTCAATTGAGACTTCTTTGAGGAGATATCCGCTCGCGCCTGCGCGTATCGACGCAAACAAATCCTTCTCGTCGTCCGAGACGGTGAGCATGATGATTTTGGTGCCTGGAACCGTGTCGCGAATGGCGCGTGCAGCTTCGATACCGGACATGCGCGGCATGCGTACATCCATCAGCACCACGTCGGGGGCGAGATCGCGCACCATCCGGACAGCTTCATCGCCGTCGCCGGCCTGGCCGACGACCTCGAGGTCCGGTGCTTCGGCCAACACCAACTCAAGTCCGCGTCGAAACAACGCGTGGTCGTCCACCAAGACGACCCGAATTGCGCTCATGCCCCGGCGGTGGGCTCGGTGTCGATGAGGCCGAGGTGACCGTCCTGACGGCGGTACATCACTGCCGTGCGGCCGGTATCGACATTGGTGAATACGAAGAAGTCGTGTCCGAGGAGATCCATCTGCAACGCTGCCTCGTCGGTCGACATTGCCTCGATGGCAAGCTTCTTGACCTTGACGACGCGCCCTTCTTCATCGGGTTCAACTGGCAACGCAAGATCGTCGACCGGCAAAGCATGGGTCACGAGGTCGCGACGACGAGGATGTGTGCGCGACACACGCTTGCTGTGCAGCTTCTGCAGCTGGTGCTCGACTTTGTCGACCAGCCGGTCGAGCGCAACCACCTGCTCGTGGCCCGATGCGTGCGCCTTAATGACCACTTTCCGGAGCCGAACCGTGGCCTCGCAGACCTGGCGCTCGTGAATTCGAGGATTGCGCTCCTCGGAGAAATCCACTTCGACGCGGTAAACGTCACCGGCGAAGCGGTCGATCTTGGCGAGCTTCTCGCTGGCGAGGGCTCGGAGATCGTCGGAAACCGTGGTGTGGTGCGCGCGAATGATGATGTCCATGATCCAGCGAGTATATGACTAGTCAGAATTAGTGATGGCGCGACCAGGCCAACAGGTGCTCGGCGACCTGCTCCGGCTCCACCCGGTACTGTCCGGTGCGGACCTGCAGCTGGATTACCCGTACAAGGTCGTGACGCGTCTGCTCGCCGCGACGCTCGGTACGTAGCTTCACTGGATCCCCCTCTTCGCACGGAACTTGCACCTTGTTGTTCGGACGATTCCGCTGGGGCTTAACCCCTTTCCGGGTTCGAGCCGCGCAATTCGGACGGACTGCGGGCAAATGTACCCAGTGCGCAGTTATCCCCAACCAATGCGGCGACACCGGCATGCACCTCTTGGGCACCCGCTCGACGAAGGGCATCGGCCGCGCGGACCAGCGTCGCCCCCGTGGTGACAACGTCATCGATTATCAGCACCCGCGCGCACACCGCCCGAAACGCAACCAACTCAATTCCGATGCTGCGGTCCCGTCGGTTACGCCCAGTCTGGGCTCCCCCACGCCGACGCAGCACTCGGGAGTACGGACAGCGAAGCCGTCGTGCTACCGCAACTGCAAGCACGCCAGCCGGGTCGAAACCGCGGAATCGGCGATGTTCGGGAGCAGCAGGAGGACTCACCACCACGTCGAATGGACCCGCAACGGCCAGCTCCGATGCGAGCACGAGCGCAAATGATGAGAACACCGAAAATGCCCCGCGGTATTTGGCCGCAACGATGGCACGCCGTATTGCTCCTTCGTAACGCGCGCACGCAACCAGTGTCGCAACGCCCGGCGGCGGTATCACGGGCCCAAGACGCCGCTGCTGCACACAGGGCACACACAGTGCAGCTCGACCACGTCCGCATAGTGCGCACGGAACCGGAAATAACCAATCGAACAACAGACCACCAACCCTGCAGTCATGCGCAACAACCGCGCCACGTTTGCACGCCACGCGCAACCGCCGGCCCTTGGGCCGGCGGTTGGGTTGGAACACTGTGATGGAAACCGTTAGTAGCGGTAGTGCTCCGGCTTGTAGGGGCCGTCGGCCGGAATGCCGAGGTACGACGCCTGTGCTTCGGTCAGCTTCGTGAGCTTCACGCCGAGTTTGTCGAGGTGTAAACGCGCTACTTCTTCGTCAAGGTGCTTCGGCAACGTGTACACCTTGCGCTCGTAGAAGTCGGTGTGCGTGAACAACTCAATTTGCGCCATCACTTGGTTGGTGAAGCTTGCACTCATCACGAAGCTCGGGTGTCCCGTGGCACAGCCGAGGTTGAGCAAACGGCCTTCGGCCAGCACGATCACCGAATGGCCGTCGGGGAAGCGCCACTCATCCACCTGCGGCTTGATGGTGATGCGCTCCACGCCGGGGAACGCCGCCAAGCCGCCCATGTCGATCTCGTTATCGAAGTGGCCAATGTTGCCCACGATTGCGTTGTGCTTCATGCGGGCCATCTGCTCGGCCGAGATGATTGAGGTGTTCCCCGTTGCCGTGATGAAAATGTCCGCGGTTTCGAGCACATCCTCGAGCGTCGTGACTTCGTAGCCTTCCATCGCCGCTTGCAACGCGCAGATCGGGTCGATCTCCGTGATGATCACGCGAGCGCCCTGACCCCGCAATGACTGCGCGCTGCCTTTGCCAACGTCTCCGTAACCGCAGATCACCGCAACTTTTCCGGCGATCATCACGTCGGTTGCACGGGAAATACCGTCGACGAGCGAGTGGCGACAGCCGTACAGGTTGTCGAACTTGCTCTTGGTTACTGCGTCGTTGACGTTGATTGCCGGGAACAACAGCATGCCTGCTTCTTGCATTTGATACAGACGGTGCACACCCGTAGTGGTCTCTTCCGAGACCCCCTTGATGTCGGTTGCGACCCGGTGCCAACGCTGGTTGTCCTGAGCGAGAGAGGTCGTAAGCACGGACAGAATGACTTTCCATTCGTCGTTGTCGCCTGCTTGCGCGGCCGGCACTGCACCCGCGCGTTCGAACTCGACGCCCTTGTGAACGAGCAGCGTTGCGTCGCCACCGTCGTCGAGCAACATGTTCGGGCCTTCACCGGACGGCCAGCTGAGCGCACGCTCGGTGCACCACCAGTACTCCTCGAGCGTCTCGCCCTTCCATGCAAACACCGGAATACCTGCGGCTGCAATGGCCGCGGCGGCGTGGTCTTGGGTCGAGAAGATGTTGCAGCTCGCCCAGCGCACCTGCGCACCCAGTGCCGTCAGCGTCTCGATGAGCACCGCAGTCTGAATGGTCATGTGCAGCGAGCCCGTGATACGAGCACCGGCGAGCGGCTGCTTTGCGGCGTAACGCTCGCGCAGGGCCATCAGGCCGGGCATCTCGATTTCAGCAAGCTCGATTTCCTTGCGGCCAAACGCGGCAAGCGAAAGGTCCGCGACTTTGAAGTCGGGTTCGCCGTTGATAGAAGGCGTAGTCACGCCCGAAAGCGTAGAAGTCATTTCCGGTTCTCCTGGATATGGGCGCGCACGCGCCGTTTTGCATTTCAGGAGCCGGCTCGGATCACCGAGTGACAGCGACCCGTTATGGGGTCCGCCCGACCGTTGGCAGAGTGTAGCGGGGCGGCTCGATCCTGGCCTACTGGAGGAGACCGTCCGGCGAGGCCGGTGCTGCGTCCGTCCAACCCCGGCCTGGAGCACTGCGTACGTCTTCGGTCTCGTCGGGCCGCTTGTAATCGTCTTCGAGGCGGTAGGTCGTGCCGATCTCCGGAGTGCTGACTTCGATGACATCGCAGTCCGTGATCCCGATCAAGCGATGCCGCTGCCCGATGGTGCAACTGAATCCCTGCCCAGGAACAAGTTCGGTCTCGACCGGCTCACCAGAGGTGTCGTCCCACAACACCTTGGCTCGGCCATTCAGAATGAGCCAGCTTTCTTCTTTCGCGTCATGGACCTGAAACGACAGGCGCTTGCCGGCATCGATGTGCAGGATCTTGCCGCAGTACGGCTTTTCGGGTGGAGTCCAGTGGATCTCGTAGCCCCAGGGCTTTTCGACCCGTTCGACATACCCCGACAGATCGAAGGTTTTGGGATCAGCGTTCATCATTGGCGAGGGCTCGCTTCAGGTCGGCAATTGCCGGGATCGGACCCGGATCAACGTCGTTCTGCAGCGCAACGTAACAGCTCACCCACTCACCCATGGCGATCAGATCGAGGACCTGCGCCAGCGATCCATCGCCCTCGGCCCGCACCTCAAGCACCTGATGTACCGCTTCCCGCACGATTTCGCGGGTGGCCGAAAAACGCTCGGCGATCCGCGGGAACTCGTCCGAGTGTCGCAGTTCGATGATCGTGATGAGCTGGCGCGTGATGTCGCCGTGCTGCCCCCAGCCGACAATCTCATTGTGATCGAGCTCGGGATAGGCGTTCCAGAATGCCGGACCCTTCGCGCTCTCGGTGAATGCGCACTTCCAGCGATATGCCGCAGCCGCACCAAGCTCTCCGCCTCCGTAGATGAGCGGAAACGTGCGATCGATCTTGCGGGCAAGTTCACGCGCCGGGTTTACCGTGCCTGCGACCGCGTCGACACATAGATCGCGGCGCTTAGCCAGCTGCGCCTCCGCAACCAGCAGTGCATCGCGTGCTCCCGCATACAAACCGATGCGGTGCAGGACGACAAATACCGCCGGCATCAGCGCCATGAGCGTCGTGCGGTCAGTCGGACTCGGCGCACACGGGATGTGGACGCCACCCCGACCGACGACCACGTCGCGCAAGGCGCCGCCGCTCGTCACCGCAACGACTGTTGCTCCCGCATCAAGGGCCGCGCTTGCCGCGCTCATGGTCTCTTCGGTTTCGCCGGAGTACGACAGCGCGAACACCAAGGTGCGCGGTCCGACGAACGCTGGACAGCCGTAACCCTTGTGCACCGCAACCGGAATGCACAGCTCCGAGGTCGCAACGGCATGCACAACGTCACCAACAATTCCGGCGTCGCCCATGCCGACCAACACGATGTTGGCGATCTGGTTAAGCGTCAGAACGCCACTGAGTTCAGCCGCAGCAGCGAGCCCATGCGCCGCCGCGAACTGCTCGGGCTGCGCGGCCAGCGCATCGAGGAGGCCGATGGAGTCGGTCACGCTGGTCCTATGCGCTGAAGGTCGGCGCAATGCCGTCGGCGTCGGCCTTCTGCATCAGCCGCTTGTGCTCGCCGTCAGAAACGGTCTCGGCTTCCTCGACCAACATAATCGGAATGTCGTCACGCACGGAGTAACGCCGATGCAGCCGCGGGTTGTAGAGCGACTGCTCGTCGGCGAAGTACAGCAACGGCCCTTTGTCCTCTGGGCAAGCCAGGATTTCGAGCAACGTCGGATCCAACATGTCGATTCGCTTTCGTCGTGTGCGCGACAGCCTTACCCGGCCGCGCGAATGAGTGCAAGGACTTCCGCAGTCCGCCGGTCACACGCTTCGCGGTCGGCGGCTTCGAGATTGAGGCGAAGGAGCGGCTCGGTATTGCTCGGTCGGAGGTTGAACCACCAAGAACCCAGGTCGCAGGTCAGACCGTCGAGGCGGTCTTGTTCTGCGTCGGAGTAATGCGCGGCGATCCGTTCAATGACGGCGGCAGGGTCCTCGACCTGCGAGTTGATCTCACCGGACTGGGCATACCGCTCGAGCGGTTTACGCAACTCCGAAAGCGGAATCCCCGCACGCGAAACCTCTTGCAGCACGACCAACGCGGCGATGAGTCCTGAGTCGGCGCGGTAGTTGTTCCGGAAGTAGTAGTGCCCCGAGTGCTCTCCACCGAATACTGCGTTGGTGTCGGCCATCACCTGCTTGATGAAGGAATGGCCGACTCGGGTGCGCACCGGTGTACCCCCGAGCTCAGTAACGAGTTCGGGAACCACCTTGGAGCAAATCAGGTTGTGCACGATGGTTTCGCCGGGATTGCGCTCGAGCATGCCGCGCGCAACCAGCGCAGTCGTGATCGCTCCAGAAACCGGTTGCGCCTGATCGTCAACGAGAAACACGCGATCGGCATCGCCATCGAACGCCAACCCGATATCCGCACGCTCGTCGAGCACTGCCCGCTGAAGATCCTTAAGGTTCTCGACTTGAATCGGATCTGCGGGATGGTTCGGGAATGTGCCATCGAGTTCGGGAAACAAGACGCTTAGCGCCACGGGGAGCCGCGCAAAAACTGGCGGCACGACATAGCCGCCCATGCCATTGGCCGTGTCCGCAACCACACGCAATGACCGAAGCTGGTCGATATCAATAAACGAGCAGACGTGATCGGCAAACGCCTCTCGAAGATCCATCGTTTCGACGCGTCCAGGCTCTTCGCCGCGTTCGATGACACCGCTCTCCACGGTGGACCGAATCTGACGCAATCCCGTCTCTTCGCCAATAGGCGCAGCGCCGGCGCGGCAGAATTTGATGCCGTTATATTGCGCCGGGTTGTGACTCGCCGTAAACATTGCACCCGGAGCGTCGAGATGCCCGGAAGCGAAATACAACATGTCGGTCGATGCAAGCCCGATGTGCACGACGTCGACTCCGGCCTGTGTGACCCCTTCGATAAACGCAGCGGAGAGCGGGTCTGATGAGGGTCGCATGTCGTGACCGACCACGATCCGCGAGGATGCAGTGAAGCGCGCGAAGGCGTTGCCGATCGCTCGACAGAGGTCCTCGTTGATCTCTGTGGGATAAATCCCACGGACGTCGTAGGCCTTAAAGATCGCGTCGGCAGACATGGATAATCCTTTGCCAGGGGGGCCGAAGCATGTTAGCCGTGCTCCCCACTCGGCCTCCCGGACGAAGCCAAGCCGGGCGTCGGAGCGGTCATCCCCAAATACCCTAGGGTGACGATTCCCCAATTGGAGCGTCTCCAGCCTCGGATGCATCGTTACGTCCGGAGAGGTCTTCGCCATCACGCGCATCGCCGTTACGTACGACTACCTCGTCAGCTTCGTCACGCGATTGCGTCAACCCAAATGCGAGCGGAGGTACCCACAAGAACATCGGTATCAGCAACCCGATGCCAACCAACGTAGCAATCAATCCCAACCAGTCCACGCCCGTTCGCTCGAACTGCAACGTGACGTTGTTTGAGGTCGGAACGACCACCATGAAGTTCGGCGACGCACGATACGGGCCTTTCGCCCCCGTCACGTGCCATGCCGGGTAATACGAAGTTTTCACGACGACCGGCACTCCGGGTTGCGACACTCGAAACCGGATCCGCGACTGCGTTTCGCGTACATCGGTTACTTCAACTGCGGGCAGTTGTTCACCCAACGGTTGGTCTTTTGCCGTTGCGGACGTTGCGCGCAGCCAACCCTTCGGGCCATCCGCAGTGAGCGGACGCGCGAGCGCCTGCTCGTCTTTGAACCAGTCCACCAACCAACGCGCGCCCGACTGTTGCCAACCCCCCGGTCCTTGATCGGTTACCACGACCGGCAGGTATTGGAGCGCTTCGACAGTTGGCGACTGACGCACTTCATAGATCTTCCAGCCGCTGGGCTTGATGCCATCCAGATCGCCGACTTCGGCGACCAGTGCCAACTCCGGACTTGCATCCGCTTTCTTTTTGGCCTCTTCGGACTGGGCCATGTAATACCGAACCCCAAGTGCCTGGAGATGACGAACACCGAGGTCAAAATCGGCCATCGTTCCGTACGCGTTGGGTTGCGTCGGAAACCGCATTGGGTTCGAGGGCTCCGCGGCCAACTCCGAGACGGAGATGAAGTGATACGCAGTCGTTCCTGACGCTTCGAAATACAAGCCCTCCATGGACGAAATGCGATGGTTCGTGCAATACGGAAGCAGTTCGAGCGCCAACGTCGTGCCGTACTTGTCGATTGCTGCCGATGGCTCCCAAAGCGCGCGGCCCGGCGGCAACGACTCCATGGTGCGCATTATTTCGGTGAATTCCGCATAGGACTTCCCGGAACGCGCACGGGCCTTGTCGCTTACGTGCGCGGGGATATTGCAGGGGCCTTTGGCCAGAGGTTTCGCAATCGCGCCGGCCGGCGTATCCGGCGATGGCGCTGCTTGCGCTGCGGTCCACTCGTATCCCGTGTAGTTGTACTCGGCCCAAAAATCGAGGAATCCCTTGCTCGCGTAGGCAAGGCGAGGAAGCGCCAGGGCGGCGAGGATGACGAGTGCCGCAGTGATCGAGATGCCGACCTGGCGCGCGTTTTCGCGCCGTGTTCGTGTCTGCGCTTCGCCCAACGGGGCGACGTTGCGGTCGTCGGCGCGCACGCGCTCGATGAGCTTGCGATCCTCGCGAATCCGCAACTCGGTCCACGCGCGAATGGCGGCCGAGGGCGCATTGGCCAACTCCGCGAGCCCGATCCCCGCCAGCATCAGCCAGCCGAGGTACCAGAACGGCAAGAAGCGCAGGTTCCAGGCGTGCGCTTCCGGCCAACGCCAAAACAACACCCCCATCATCGCAGTCCACGTTCCAATTACCAGTGCGGGCATCTTTCCCGTGGCAATGGCAACGCCGAGCGCAACAACTCCGAGCACAAAGACGAGCGGGAACAACTTGGTGAGACCGTAATTCGGGAAGAGATATAGATCGATGAGTTCGTTGGGTCCGGTCGCCGGAAGGTCAACCAGCTTTTCGTACCGCATGTTGCTCGTGTACGGAAAACGCGCCAGCATCGGAAACGTCCAGATTCCGCTCAGCAGTAACGCAACGCCGCCAATACTCCCGGCAACGAGGAGCGAGCGGGAACGATCGCGACGCAAAAACCACAAGAGCGCTGCGCCGCTCACTAGTGCAACTGGCGCAACCACGAACACACCCGTGGTGTTCCACTGCACTGCGAATACTCCGACCGCAGTCGTCACGAGCACAGACCCGCCTGCCAGTTTTCCGAACCAATCCGACTCGGCGAGGAGCCGGAAACCCATCACCACCAACGCTGCGATGACGACGAAAACCCCAACGATGAGGTGACTCAACACGGTGAGCGCAAGCAGGAGTGCGGCCCACCCGGGTCGCACCCCGCCGCGCAACGTTGCGGCAAAGACCCCGAGAAACAGCAATGCAAAACACAGCGCTATCGTGAATGAGAATTCGCCCGCGAGCGTGCTCGCCAACGTTCCGCCCATAATCCGCTGGTTGAACGCGGCGGTAGCGACATCAAGCCCGCCAACAGTTTTTTGGCTGGCTCGCGGATCGCCGGCGAAAAACAGCAACCCCAATGTGGCGATTGCCATGAACGCCGGTCCTGGAAAACGCACTCGCAATCCGCGTCCAAATACGTACGCACAGGCTGGCATCATCACTGCGCCGATTGCCGTGACGATCTTGAACGCAATGTTGTAGGGCAAAACGACGTTGAGTACGACGATCATCAACGCCGGGACCGGAAAGTAAAACTGCCCGGCCGGAAAGCCGGCGTAATAATCCTTCGACCAACCGGCAAGCCGACCACTTGGCAACAACACGTCGCGCAGGAACGCCGGCCACCATACGTGCGCTCCCGTGTCGCCACCTGCAGTAGTCGTGTTCGTCAGGATGAGATCGGGCTGCAGCACCCACAACACTGCAACCCCGCACGCGATGATCGTCCCCGCACTGAGCAGGCCTTGCCAATGCGCAACGATCCATGCGCCGATCTCGTCTCCCCGATGCGAGCGAGAGGAAGACTGCGAAGCAGAGGGAATGGGGGTCGAAGGTGTGCTCATGTGGCCGCCAGTGTTGCAGCGCCGCACCCAAAAGTGGGGTCAGACGCGAAGATGGGGGCCCCCGGCCCCCATCTTCTACGGTCGGAACGCGCTGCTCGGTCGCGAGACCGGATCGAGCTCGAAACGAGCGATCCCCCGAGCAACCTCGCTCCGATCGTCCGACGCCTCCGGCGGAGGCACAATCGGACGATTCCGTTAGATCCGTTTCGCGCAGCTACGCCCGCGCAATGTCGAGTACCTCCGTTAGGTCGATTTCGTCTTCGCCGGTGTGCCAGCCCTGCGCTTCACAGTGCCCACAGCGGCGAAACATCAGGTCCTGATTTCCGACATGCATACGGATCTCGACCACGTCACCTGAACCACAGTGCGTGCAGCACATGTGCGTCCTCCCTTGCCGTCCCGATCCGTTTGTCGGCGCATTACCCCTTGGGCTTGAGGATGATCCGAGGACCATCCCAAGCGATGTGCCCGAAATATCGGCCAGCGGGGGTGCTTAGGTGAGGAACATCAGCACAACGGCAAGAAAATTGAATCCTGCATGCAATGCGATTGCGGGGCCGATTCGCCCGGACCGAACGGCGAGCCAACCGGCCAGCGTTCCTACCGTGGCCAATGCCGGGAGCGCGTAGATCGCTTTGGGATCCAAGAGGTGTGCCGCCGCAAAGGCCAGGGCGTCCACCACGATTGCAATCGTCACCGGAAGGTGACGCAAGAGCGCCCGTAAGAGCGCGCCCCGGAACAAGAGTTCCTCCACCAAGGGGACCAGAACTACGACGCCAATAACGAGCAGCAATCGCTGGATGAGCGGTGCGTCCTGAATGGTGGTGACGAGCTGCTGGGAGGTTTCCTTTTCGCCCGAGAGCTGCACCACGGGGTACATCACGACGATGCCAATCACCTGAATGGCACCGCCGACCGGAAGCCACTTGAGGTCACGTAACGCAGCCCGAAGCCCGAAATCTCGCGCCAGCGAACGTTGGCCGCGACTCGCGGAGATCACAACGAGCGCGGCGAGCGCGGCGGCGGATTGCCCAACGAGCACAGCGAAGATACCGAGCGGAGTACTCGCGGCGTCCGAGCCGTTAAGGACAACCACAACCGTGGCGATCGCGATTCCACCAAAGAGCCACGCGCCAAAGGCCGCAACAACTGCGGGAATCCCCCAGGCAGGAATGCGTTGCGATGGAGCCGTCACGAACGCCGCTCGACGAGGTCCCACCCGGACGGCACGGTGACCCGAGCGGCGTGCCAATCGCACAGGTCGTAACGCGAGGGATCGGGACGTTCAAGCGCGTCGATCCACACAGTGCGCGCTCGGTAATCGTAGGTAAGCGATGCGCCCGCCGCCCGGGCACAATCCGGACGGGCACACAGACGATTACCGGCGAGAGTTGCCACGGCGGCGCACGTTAGCCAAAACGCGTCCGCACCGGCCCAAACAGGCGTCCCCCGGAGTGACGCTCCATTTCGGATGCGCCGCTTCGGGGGACGTTTCGGACGGTACGCCGCGCTCGCCGGATCGTCAATGGGCTAAGAAGACCACTCCGAACTTCGGACATTTCCCCCTCGACTCTGCTACCGCCGTGTTCTGGCCATAGCATGGGGGTCCCGCATACCAAAGGCAGGACATGAACCAACGCGCTCCCGAACCGCGGCAGAACCCCCGCCAAACGCCGACCGGGTCCTCTTGGCCACGGTGGATCCCCATCGTCATCGTGCTCGCAATCGCTGGCGTTTTTGGCGCATGGTTCGTGACCCAGAACGTTTCGACGAGCAATCGGCCGATTGACTATTCCGAGTTCCGGACCGAAGTCGAACAAGGCAAAGTCAAAGCGATCAAGTACGACTCGGCAACCGGCGAGATCCAGGGCAGCTACGTCAAGCCCGTCGATGGCGCCTCAACGTTCAAGACCCAAGGGCCACGTCCGTCGCTCCCGGACGCGGACATTCAGCTCTTGGACGCAAAAGGCGTTGGCCGTGATTACTCCGCGCCGAAAAACGATTGGATCGGCACAATCATCACGTTGATCCTCCCGGTCTTGTTGCTCATCGGGTTCTTCGTCTGGATGAGCCGACGCGCCCAAGGTCAGATGGGCGCAATTATGAACATCGGACGCAGTCGCGCCAAGGTGTACGCAACCGAAAAGCCCAAGACCACCTTCGCAGACGTTGCGGGATACGGAAGCGTGAAAGAAGAAATCACGGAGGTTGTTGATTTCCTCAAACAGCCCGGCAAATTCCGCGAGATCGGTGCGCGCATTCCTAAAGGCGTGCTGCTCGTTGGCCCGCCCGGCACCGGTAAGACACTCATCGCGCGCGCGGTTGCCGGTGAAGCCGGGGTGCCGTTCGTTTCGGTAAGCGGTTCGGACTTCATGGAGATGTTCGTCGGTGTCGGTGCCGCCCGTGTCCGCGACCTGTTCCAAACGGCGCGCAAACAAGCACCCGCAATCATTTTCATCGACGAGATCGACTCCATTGGCCGTAAGCGCGGCGCCGGTCTCGGCGGCGGGCACGATGAACGCGAACAGACACTGAACCAGATGCTCGCCGAGATGGACGGTTTCGAGGCGGTCGAAGGCGTCGTCATGATGGCGGCCACCAACCGTCCCGATGTCCTCGATCCGGCACTGCTGCGCCCGGGGCGCTTCGACCGCCAAATCATGGTCCCGCTTCCCACCCAAGACGAACGTCTGGAAATCCTCAAAGTGCACTTCCGCGACAAGAAAATCGCGGGCGATGTCGACATCGACGTGATCGCCCGCGGCACACCCGGCATGAGTGGCGCGGATCTTGCGAACCTGGTGAACGAAGCTGCGCTCTTTGCAGTGCGGCGCAACCAGAACGCGGTCCACGCGCAAGACTTTGACGCCGCCCGGGATCGCATCCTGATGGGGCTGCGACGCGATTCCATGGTACTTACCGAGGAAGAAAAAGAAGTTGTGGCGTATCACGAAAGCGGGCACGCGGTTGCGGCGTACGTTTGCGAACACGCTGATCCGGTCCACAAAGTGACGATCCTTCCCACGGGGATGGCACTGGGCGTTACCCAGCAGCTTCCCCTCGAGGAGCGGCACATTTACAAAAAGGAATACATCACGGACTCGCTCGTGGTCCGAATGGGTGGACGTATCGCAGAAGAAATCGTGTTCGGTCACGTATCCACCGGCGCCCAAAACGATCTCGTGGGATCTACTGAGCTTGCCCGCAAGATGGTGCGCGAGTGGGGAATGAGCGATCGCATCGGCCCGATGGCGTGGGGTTCGCAAGGTGCGGTGTTCCTTGGCGAGGATTTAATGCACACACGCGACTACTCCGATGAGACTGCTCGGGTCATCGACGAAGAAGTCGAGCGCATCTTGCGCGACGAAGAAGCGCGCTGTCGCAAAGTGTTGAGCGAGCATCGTCCCGGTCTCGAAGCCGTTGCTCATGCGCTCCTACAACACGAGACCCTTGACGGCACCGAGGTCGGTCGACTCGTTGACGAAGCGATGGGGCGGCCGTGTGGCGGTCCGCGCCTCATCGTGCACGCCGACGGATCCAGCGAATCGGGCGCGCCGGTCGAAGGTGACGGCTGGGATATTGCCTCGCCGTTGAGCGCCAACGAGCTCAACGACCGCGACGGTTTTTAGCTCGCCCCGAGTTCGGGCTCTGGTGTGCTGCCCGGAGCTCGAACCTCGGCGACGGCAGCCCAGAGGTCGGTTGCCGTCGCTGAACCCACGAAATGACGCCGCACGACCCCATCCGCATCGGCGATCACGAGCGTGGGAACTGCCTCGATGCGGTACCGCTCATGCAGGTCGCGTTCGGCGCTCCACTCCACGTCGACAACCGCAACGTCATCGCAGGAGAGCACGTGCGCTTTCTCGCGCATTCGCTCGCACGAATCGCACGTCGCAGAACTGAACAGCGCCACCAACCACGGCGCATCGGGGCGCGGAAAATCAGCTCGGTCGAGTTGCGTCGGTGCGCCATACTCGGGTTGCGTCGGAGCCTCCGGTCGGCGCCGCTCCACCAGCACAGCAATTACCGCGGCCACCGCCATGACGGCAACAACGACGAGCACGGTTGCTGTCATTGAGGAATTCCTCCGCTCATCGTGATGCCCGGCGTGTCCGCGTCGTGAGCAACCACGATGGGTTCCGCACTTGCGATCTCGATGGCGGTATTCACTTGGGCGCCCACATCGCCAGCAGCAAACTCCACCATGCCGAACGGTCCAATCTCGAAGGACGCCGGGCTGAAGGTGTCATCGAGACTGCGCACCGTAACGCTGGTCGTGCGACGACCCGGGTTCACCATGATGAAGTGATCCATTGAATTGGCTGCGACGCGAGCGGCAAGGAATGTCACACGGGTCGCCGGAACCGGGTCCGCCATCATCGTGGCGATACCGACTGCCTTTTGCGGCTTCGCACTCGAGGCGCGCAACTCTGCGACCACCGGAGTTGACGATTCCACCCGCACCGCTCGATATCGATCTTTGGGCGCATTCGGCAAATCGACCACCGCCACCGTGCGTGGCTGTACGACCAGTTCAAACGGCTCGATCGACAAGTTGCCCTCGAGAACATACGAAAGGCGGACCGACGCGGGAGTTGCTCCCGGATTGGCAACGGCAACGATCTCGGATCTGCCCTCCCCCGCTCGACCGCCCGCGAGTGTCTGCGCCGTTGCCAGTGTTGGCGCACCCAACGAGAGCGCGAGCCCCGAACGACCGTCAACGTTGTCGAACACCAGCGATCGTTCTGCGACGATGCGACCGAAGCGTGCGCGCACCGCAATCGCAGTCGCCGAGTATCGACCGATGCGTTCATGCACCGGTAGCGAGACACGGGTATACCCGGGAACGTTGATGCTGTTAATGCGCTCGCTCGGCCGATCAACCGACGCATCGCCGGAAAGTTCTTTTGTGTACACCTCGACGTCAACGGTGGCGCCTTCCGGGTACGGGTTGTATAACGCCAACCACTCGAACGCACCGCGCACCGTTGTACCCGCAGCGAAATACCAGGATGACGAAGACTCCCGCGCGCAGGGACCAACGGCGATGTCGTTTGCCCCGACAAGTTGATGCTCCACGGTGATTCGTCCGCCACGCGAGTACACCGTCACACCGGGTTCTGTACCCGAGGCAATATCTGAGACCTTCACGCGACGTTGCTGCTTGCCCTCGACGGTGACCGTGCGTTCTGTACGTTGGCCGGCGATTGCAACCGAAACCGTCACTTGCGCGCTCGCATCATCGAGGTTCGCGATCAGCAACGTTTCGTCGGCGCGCCCATTGGCACCCGCCGTACCTTCTGCGCAATGCCAGGCCGCATCGATTGCATCGCCGGGCGGCGCAACATCGGGGACCGGAAGTGGTGCACGCGCAGCCGTCGACTGGATCAGCGATGCCGCGAGTGCCAGCACTGTCAGAGCTCCCAGCACCGCCAGGATTGCGCGCCGTCCGGGAGTTCGCGAACGCGTGGGCCCCGTCCCGAGTTGCGATGAAGATTCGGACTCGACGGGATCGGTCATGACTGCTCCGCCGTTGGCAGTACGTCACTGTGCGGCACATCGACGACGGGTGCTCCAACCACTGGACGTGTACGTCGACGCCGGATCCATGTACGGATCAACATGATGGCAACAATGCTCCACACTCCGCATTGCCCGATCACTACAATCCAACGCGTCCACTGCCAACGATTGTGCAACGCCACGGGCGCGTCGTCGGGGTGGTCGTATGCGTTCGTCGTACCAAACGCAGTAAACCGCTCAAGCGACCGGCCGTTGGACGATGCGGTCCACGCCGACGACGCCGCTTCGCCCCACAGCACGGTTCCTGCTGGCACGGGGGCCGTACCGGCAACCGGCGTCGCGGTCGCAAGATCCACCGGTATCGCACTCGCGAGAGAGAGGCGGTTGCCGCGCGGAACCTCTGTAGTGGTTGTACTCCGAATCGGCGCCCACGCACGATTCTCGTACAGCGTCATACCCGCGGGCATCCGACGTCGGGCGAGATCTGTCTGGCGGGCCAAACCGCGAGCAGTCTCGGCCGGAAACATTCCTGCAGGCGCTGCGTCTGGAGCCGCACGGTCAACGATTGCGACATAGCGAATACCGAGCGGCGACAGCGCATGCCCCAGTCGCACGGTCCGATCGCGTTCCGCCAAGGACAACGCACTCGACACCTGCTCCATTGCATCCGAGGAAGGTGGCGGCCAAAGGTCGCGCGCCCAACCGGCGCTGTCGCGCGTCAACGCAAATCCTTGACGATCGCCGCGCAACAGCGGATCGCCCGGTAGCACCTCCGGGTCCCCGAGCCACAACATCCGATAGCCACCGGGTTCGCTTCCCAAGGCGAGTACCGTCTGCCAATCCGATTTCGGCTGACGCCAGCGTCCGTTGAGCGCATCAACGCCGAAGCCCAATGCGCTCGGAATAACGCACAGCATCGCGATCACTGCAAGGACCTGACGCCAACCAAAACCGACAACACGCAATTCTTCGACGACGAGAATCGCGCCCGTTCCGAGCACAATGGCAAATCCGAGCGCCGCAACGCTCAGGATTCCTTCCGTCGCCGGCATCGGAACTGCGAGATGCATTTGCCCCGGCACCCACGACAGGACAAAACCAACAACCGCGAGTGCTGCACCGCGTGCGACCCAGGCAAACCGCGTACCCGTCGTGAGCAACATCGAAAGCACGACTGCCGTGAGTAAGAACCAGCCGGAGATCCCCGTGCCGGACGGACCGGTGACAAAGCGAACCGTTTCGGCCAGCGTAAGTTCGGGCTGGAATACGAATCCGAGCGAAACCCAATCAACTCCCGCGGAGAATCCAATGAACCATGGGAGCAAACCAATGCACCCGATGGCGAGTGCCGCAACCAGGATTCCAAGACTGCGCCGCGCCCTACGTGCGTCGCGACGCAACGCGTCCGCACACCAGACTGCCAAACCCACCGCGGGAAGGAGCAATAACGCGGGAGGGAATATTGCAACCATGACCATGGCGAGGAATGCAGTTCCGAGGAGTCGCGGCGCAACAACACCTTCCCGACCCGGATCTTCGGCCAGACCCGAGGCACGCCAGACGCGCATCAAGAACCATGGCATCAAGGCGAAGAACACCATCGCACCGAAGCGACCGTCGGCAATGGCGTTGCGACTCACCGGAATGACGGCGTAGGCAAGGCCCACAAATATTGTTACCGCGCGGCGACCAAATATCGCACGAGCGAGTCGAGTCGCTCCCCAAGCGCCAACGGGAATCGTCGCAACAACGATCACCGTTTGCGCCGCGCCGACATGACCACCGAGCAACACCCCAAGAAGTGCCATCCACGCCAACGGTGCCGGAGCGGGCGCGTTCGCGCCGGCGGCAGTAAACCGCCACGCAGAGGTGTAGGTCTCCCACAGCGCATGCACGCTTTTCCACGGCAACAATGAACCAACGACCGAAAGATGAGCGAACAGCCCACGCGATCCCAACAACGTCAGAAGGGCGAAGGCAAGCAACGCAAAGAACACGGATCCGCGATTGCGGTCGCGCAACAACGCCGCCAGATATGACCGCCGGCTACTCGCGGCTTCGAGGCGCTCATCGGGGCGCACCGCGTAGGTGACGAATCGTTTGAGGCGAACACTGCCCCGCACTTGCAGATATCGCAACTCGCGATCGTGGACCACCCGATTTTTTTGGACCGGCTTGCGGGCGCGCCGGATCGAACCCCATCGGGGAATCGAACCCGTCCATGCACCAACGAGCGCACGCGCGCGATTGCGTCGACCGGTAACGAGCGCGCCGAACGCTTCGATCAACGCAAGTACGAACCCGACCGGAACCACCCACAGCAACGTGACCGTCGAAGAGCATTTGAGAAGCGCGCGCAAACGATTGCGGGTGCGTTGTTCCCCACCGGACTGGTCGAGCGCGGGTCGCTCGTCGGCGGCCTTGCGATGACCCACGCGAGCATTGGGGTTGACCATGATGCGTGCGCCTTGCAGGCGCGCCCGCCAACACAAGTCGAGGTCCTCACCGCCGGGGAAGGTCTCACCGTCAAAGCCGCCCAGCGCAGCAAACAAGTCGGTACGAATGAGCATGGCGGCATCAGATACGAAGAACACATCGCGAATTCCGTCGTGTTGCTCTTGATCGATTTCGCCGGGCTCAATCCCGGAGTATGGAACGCCGAACCGGTCGACGGACATCCCCACTTCGAGCAAGGCCTGCGGATCGTCTACTCGCACGATTTTTGGACCCACGATCGCTGCGTTAGAACGGAACGCCTCCGCCACCAAGATGCGCACTGCGTCCGGTGCGAGGACCACATCGTCGTGACACAACATGAGGAACGCTGCACCCTGTACCGCACTCAGTGCTTGATTGGCTGCACCGGCAAACCCGGGCTGCCCCTCGAGGAGTTGCACAAAGGCGTTCGGCAAGATTGCGGCAACCCGCGGCGTCGGGTCGACATCGGAACCGGCATCCACCACAAAGACCGTGAGATTGGGGTACTCGGACTCTCCCAATGACGCGAGCGTTCCCTCAAACCAATCGCCCGGGTTCCGGGTAACGATGAGCGCGACAACTGGTGGCGCTTCGGGAAGTTCCGGCTCGTCGAGGTCTGCGGTAGAGGCCAGCAACGGGGACGCCTCGAGCGCGTGGATCCAGGCGTCGTCGTCGAGCTCGGGGGACTCCGGCTCGGCCGGGGAACCATTCATGAGGCCGGTCAGGTTACCAATGGGCCAGACCACGCCCCAGGGACGGGTCAGGCCCGCGCTTGCAACTGTTTAACATCCTCGCTAAGTTGGCAAGCACGCCCCGGCCGGGAGGACCCGAA
>JBMOIW010000016.1:0-29486 GCA_049317145.1 Acidimicrobiia bacterium | reverse complement strand
TCGATGCCGATGTTGTTGTTCATGGTCGGCACGTCGCACTTTCCGTATGGCTCTGGCGCAGCTGGGCTTACTGCCGGTGGGCGCGGGTTGTACTGGGCGGTTGTTGCAGTGGTGACGTTGCTACTCGAACTCAATGCGCTTGGCGTGTTTGGCAAGACGCCGGGCGGTACCCGTGTGATCTACGACACGCACAAGGCGGCGCTCGTCACTGGGCTGGTGATGGTGGCGCTCTACGGCCTGTGGTTCACCTACGGCCTGGGGATCATCAAATAGACCGCACAACGATGCAATGAATTCGGCCCGGCCATCAGGCCGGGCCGTTTCGTTTTTGCAAAGAACTACCAGTTACGAGGCGAGCGCTAGGGCGCGCCCGAGATGCATCAGTGCTTCGTCACCTCGGCCGGCCATTCGCAACGCAACCGCAAGGTGCTCTGCAGCCTCGGCCGCTTCGATGGCGTGTTTGTGGGCGATGAAGATCTCGAGTGCGGACAAGAGATTGGGAATCGCCGCGTCGAGTGAGTCAAAGCACGCGTCCATTGCGGCAAGATCCGTCAAGCTCGAACCCAAAGCGAATTGGCAGCGCGCGGCTGCGAGCCCCTCGAGTTGCCCGGCCATGGCCGTCAAGCGGGTCACGGCGAGTCGCACCGGTTCGCAATCGTCTCGTTCGTGCCCGAGCTCGCGCAACACATGGGCCTGCGCCACGACGGCATCCAGCGCATGATCGAGGTTTCCCTGGTCGATGTGGTGGACTCGCGCCGCTTCATATGCTGCAGCGGCTGCCGGTCGTGCGCCGGCAGCAGTGTGGGCGCGAGCGGCCATACGCAGGCTGTACGCAATCAGCGTGGGCTCGGCGGCCGCGGTGAATCCGAGTTGCGCTGCTTCGGCAAAGGCGGCCGCGTCGGCGTGATGCCCGAGCAGCGTCATGGACGCCGCGATTTCGAGTGCAGCGCCCGCAGCGAGCAGATCGGCACCGAGCTCGGCCTGAATCTGCATTGCGTCAGCGAGATGGCGAACCGCTTCGGCATGATCGCCGATGGCGGCCAGTGACTCGCCATAGGCCATGAGATAACGAGCACGGTCCTCGATCTGTGCCGCGGGCCAGTCTCCAAGCTCTGCTCGAGCCTTCTCGAGACAGGTCACCGCGTCGGAGTATTGCTCGCAGGCTGCCAGCAACACGCCTCGCTGGGCGAGGGCGCGAGCAGCCATGTCACTGCGGCCAGCCACAAGGAATGCGGCTTCGGCCTCGGCCAGGCGTGCAATCGCCTCGGCGCCATTTCCGGCTCGGCTGGCGTCGGCTGCGCTGGCCCAGGCGGTTTCGCCGTGGTGGATTGCGGTGGGCTGAGTCGCGTCAGCAATGACGACGCGCCGTCCACGACGGCTCGGGGCTCGGTTCAGGCGGGGGCGAGGCGGCATTGGGACTCCAGGCGCAGGAAGCGCATCAGACGACGTGACGCGCATGGTACGAAATGTCCGGAATTCTGACAAGGACCATGCCCGCACTGCATGTGGATTCTTACGGGCTCACCTCGCGGCCTAATGCAGTTGGGGAACGAGCGCCGACCCGGTGGCTCGTCCCGGCCGACCTGAGCGTCAACACGGTTCTCGAGGAGAGGTCGAATGCAGTCTCAGTTTTTCCGTTACGGCAGGGGCAAGAGCTCCGAGGAAACGCTCGCGGTTATCGACCTGTCAGCCGAAGAATCACTCGATGCTACTTGTGGCGCAATTGCTCGCTTGCGCAGCGTCGCCAGTGTGCTCGATGAACTCGCGGAACGGTTTGCCGACGCGCTCGGAGATCGCGAGGTGCGACGTGATCTGGGATCAGGATTGATCGGCGGAAACGCAATCGAACGTTCCTTGCGCTGGGCTGCGATGGAGATTGAGCAGGCTCGGGAAACGTTACGGTTGCAGTCCGAGGAAATTCCCTCCGGAGGATTGCGTTAGGAAAGTCCTCGGGCGAGGGTCGACGCTGATGCACGGACCATATGTGATGGGTAATGGTGCGCGTGTACCGCACCGGGTTCGAATGGTGTCCACGCCCCTTCAGGCTGCGCGAGACGATCAAGGACGAGATGGGCAACCGCGTGGTTTTGGGCCAAGCCAATGTGGGTGCCGCGCACCTCAATGTTCTCGGAATTGTGGGTTGAACCGTAGTGATCGATACAACTGGTCCACGGAACGACCTCGTCGCCTCGGGTGAATACTGCAGTCGCCGGAACTGTGAGTCGCGCTTTTTCGACGTCGGGTGCGCCAATTTGTTCGAGCTCGCTGCTGTACAGCGGCCGCAGTCGCTCGAAGAGTGCGTGGGTGCGCGAGCAGATCGGCGTACCGATTCCAAGATTCATAGGGCTTCCGAGCGTGATGACTTGGCGAATCTCCCCGGGGAATTCGCGTGCGAGTTCGCGCGCATAGAGCCCACCCAAACTCCATCCGATGACAGAGACCGCAACACCGTGGCGCTGAGACAGTTCGTGAATGCGCTTCCGCAGACCGGCAAGCACGCTTTTGGTCGGTCCGATATTTATACCGTGATGCCATCCGTACACCGGGTAGGTGCGATCCGCAATGACCATGCGGAGCGGCGTGGTTGCAATGTCGTGCGCAAGAAAGCCGGGCAGCACGAGAACGGGTTGGTGATCGTGATTCGTGGAGTGCGCGCGCATGGTCGGTGCATTGCGAAGCAGTGATGCAAGTTCAAGACCCGCACGCGAGAACGTGGCTATCGGATGGGGCCGCGAGACGATAGAAGGGGTGAGGGCATCCGGAACGCTGCAATCGGTCACAAGCACCAGCCAGAGGTATCGGTCGCTGCGACCCTACGCCGTTATGTGGCGCAGTTGGCGGAATGCGTTTGGCGCGGGTTGGGGGACGCCGAGCTATTCGCAGTCGTCAGAGTCATTGAGCTCGTTGAGTGCTTCGAGCGCCGACTCGCTCAACGGTTTGGGTTCGATTGCATCGAGGGTAAGTCGCTGCAATGTGCGTCGATGCACATACTCCACGAGGCGCTGAATTGGGGGGAGTAGCGCGCCGGGTGTGTTGCGGAGGGTTTCGTCGAAGGTGCGGAACGCGTCCGGGTCCCAACTCGACGACTGGCCGGCGACGACTGCGAGGACCTTACGCTGCATCGTCTCGATGCCCTCGGTGTAGATACGGGTAAGTTCGACAAGGACGGCAACAGGCATGTTGAGCGCATGGAGGTCCACGATTGCGCGCATTGCGTCGAGGTCGTCGCCGTCATAGGCATCACGGCCAAATGTGTGGGGATCACGGATCAGATCGGCGGTGCGCATGCCGTCGGCGAGCTCGGAGTCCGCCCCCGAGCGGGCGACAATGTCATCGATGGAGTAGGCCGTCCCAGTCCCGCGGAACACCCCATCGATGAGCGCGGCATGCTCGCTCTCGAGCAGCGCACGGATTGCGGCCAGAGAGAATCGGCGGGTTTGGAGTCGTCGAATGCGATCCAGGCGCTCCAGGTGGACTTCGGAATAGATCCGGTTGCGCCCGATGACCTTGGCGGGGGGAAGGAGACCCTCTCGCTGGTAGTACCGGATCGTGTCGACGGTAAATCCGGCCGCCCGGGCAAGTTCGTCGATGCGCATATCGTCGTCGCTCAATGCTGTTCCGTTCGTCTCCAATGCGGACGCTGAGAGTATCTGCTGATAGAGTTCTGGCACTGTCATTTTGCGCTTCAGTGCTCAAGCACGACAGAAACGGCCGTCGACGTATTGGGCATTCAATGCGTCGGGCAGGCTCAGATCTGGTGCCGTATTGCCCGGACCCCCCTCCGAAATGCATTGCGGTACCGGTACCCGAGGGGCCCCGGAGTAATCCGGGGCCCCGACGCGTGTACCCGTCGTGGCTGGTCGTTGCCGTCGTTGCGCCGAGGCCCCCTATCCTCCCAGCGTGCCGTCATTGCTCGTCACCAACGATTTTCCGCCCAAGGTGGGGGGCATTCAGTCGTATCTCTACGAGTTGTGGCGTCGGCTTCCGGCGGACGCGGTGCAGGTGTTCACGACGCCCTACGACGGCGCGCGTGCATTCGATGCTGCGCAATCGTTTCGCATCAGACGCGCGCGTCGTTCGGTGTTGCTCCCGACGCGCGACCTCACTCGGCGCGTCAACGCCTTGGCACGCGAGATGCAAGCCGATCTGATTTTTGTCGATCCGATGTTGCCGCTTGGCCTTGTCAACGCGCATCTTGATGCGGCCCCGAACGTGGTTATTGCACATGGCGCGGAGATCACCGTGCCCGGCCGGTTGCCGATAGCCCGCCAGCTCGCAAAGCGCGTGTTGCGGCACACTGCGGGTGTGCTTGCTGCGGGCGGATATCCCGCCGCAATGGCAGCACGCGTTCATGGGCATGCGCTTCCGACGATGATTGTTCCGCCTGGGGTGGATGTCGAGCGGTTTACGCCGACTGCCGCCAACGGTACCGAGCGCAGTGAACTCTGTGCTCGGTACGGGCTCGATCCGGCGCGCCCGATTGTGTTGGGACTCAGTCGGTTGGTGCCCCGTAAGGGGTTCGATGTCCTCATCGATGCGGTGGGACGCATCGGGCAGGACGTACAACTCGTCATCGGCGGTAAGGGTCGTGACCGCGAGCGGCTCGAACATCGAGCCGCCGCGCGCCGAATAGACGCGCGCTTCGTCGGTCGCGTGGACGATGCGGACTTGCCGGCGCTGTATCGCTCGGTGGATGTGTTCGCAATGTTGTGTCGCGATCGGTGGGCCGGACTCGAAGCGGAAGGCTTCGGCATTGTGTTCCTCGAAGCGGCGGCGTGTGGGGTACCGCAGCTTGCCGGTCGGAGCGGTGGCGCGCACGAAGCCGTCGAAGACGGCGTTAGTGGTCTCGTGGTTGATCCCCGTTCGGTGGGCGAGGTAACCGCAGCATTGCGTCTATTGCTCGAGGATGACGCGCGGCGCGCGCAGATGGGATTGGCTGCGCGTGAGCGTGCCGTTGCGCAGTTTTCCTACGACGTACTTGCTGCCCGTCTGGCGCCACTGGCCCGTGGCGATCTGCGAGTGTTGTCGACAAGCTCCTAGGCTGCGAATCGTGAACGGTCAGCGAATCGTGACAACAACCTGGGCGGCCACGGTGCTCTTCGCGGTCGCAGTGGTCTTGGGTGTCACGTGGCCTGCCACGGAGCTGGTTGCCATCTGGGTGAGTGTCGTGTTGTTTTTCGTGGGCTCATTCGTGGCGCTGTATGCCTTTGGCAAGGGCATTGTGCGCAGCACCCGAGGCGATGACGTTTCGGTCGCCAACCTGTTTTTCCTCCAAGGCTCGGCCCCGCGCAACGTCCGCCGCCACTTCTTGGCGATCCTCGTGGCATCGCTCGCGGTCGTGGGACTCAGCATCCTTAACCTCACGATTGCTCCCTACGCCTGGCTTGAACTCATGGTTTCCGTGGGAATGCCCGCACTGTGGGCGGCGCGACACGGCACATTTCCGACGCGCACTTCTCCTGCGCAGGGTGCGAACGAGCCCTCGATTCCCGAACCAACGGACCGATAGCGTTTCCCCTGGTTTTATCGGATCAGCAAGGAATGTATGGATCGTCTCAACCGTCGGTTGCTGCTCAGCGCATCGGACCTCGTCAATCACGCCGCATGTGAGTACCTGTCGGGACTCGAACACGCTGCGACCTTGGGTGCGGTTCGCCCGGACCGGGCACCGAGTCCTGATTTGATGGCGCGCATCAACCGAGGGTTTGCGCATGAGCATGCGTTCCTCGCGCAGCTCGAAGCGCAAGGTCGTTCGGTTTGTCGAATCGAAACCGACCGAACCACCAACGCCGGATTACTCGTCAATGCAGTACAGACCCAGTCGGCGATTGCTGCGGGTTTTGATGTGGTGTACCAGCCGACGTTCCTGCACGACGATGGCGGGTTCCTATGGCAGGGACACGGCGACTTCGCGGTACGCCTCGAGAATGGCAGCTACGAGATCTATGACACCAAGCTCGCCCATTCGGTGAAGCCCGGGGTGCTCATTCAGCTTGCGGTCTACTCCGAGATGCTCGGAGCGGTACAAGGGGTGACTCCGGAGCGGTTTCATGTTGTCCTGGGCAACAACGAGATCGTCTCGTATCGAACTGCGGAAGTCTTGCCCCTCATGCGCGCGTTTCGCGAGCGATTCGAGCGTGACCTGCGCGTCGGCACATTCGTGTCGCGGCCAGAGCCGGTTGCACACTGCGAAGTCTGCGATTGGAAATCCTCCTGTGAGCTGCAATGGCAGGAATCCGGTCACCTCTCCTTAGTGCGAGGCATGCGCCCGCAATATCGTCAAGCGCTCGACGCGGCGGGCATTACGACCTTGACGCGCTTGGCCGTGATTCCGCCGGGCACACGGGTTCCGGGGCTAGCCGACTCGGTGGTGTGGGAGCTCCACGCCCAGGCCCGTTTGCAACAGCGGGGCGAGCGCACCGGCGAATTGCTGTATGAATTGCGCACGCCGCGCGTCGATCGCGGGTTGGCCAAGCTGCCTGCGCCGCGCCGGGCCGATTTGTTCTTGGATTTTGAGGCAAATGCGCTCGAACGCGATCCGATGTTCGCGTATCTGTTTGCCGTGGTGGAGGCGAGTGATCCGCGCCAGCCAACGGTGCAAACGTACTGGGCAGATTCGGAACGCACCGAACGAAGCAATGTGCGTGCACTCGCTCGCCGCATTGCCGAGGCGCGGGCGGTCGACCCCGAGATGCATGTGTATCACTGGGGTAGCTTTGATCAGGCGCTTATGCGGACACTGCTGGAACGACACAACATTCCGGCGGCCGACTTCATTCTCGACGCATTTGTCGACTTGCACGCGATGTTTCGCGATGGTGGCCGGCTGTCCGATCGGTCCACGTCGCTCAAGGTGGCGGAACGGCTTTGGAGCACCGAGGTGCGAGCGAGTGCCGGCATGGACGGCGCATCGAGTATTGCGCTGCGCGAGGAATACCTTCAGACGCGCTCACGGGTTCGGCGTAGTCAGCTGCGTTCCGAACTGACCCAATACTGTTCCGACGACACCGTACAACTGGTTGCCGCGCGTGCATTCTTGCTACAAAAACGCCGCGAGTTGGCAGCATCGGGAATGCAACCCGTGCCGGTGGCGATCTCCGCTCGAGACGCGCGACGCAATGCGACTGAGGGTGCCGACGTGTCTGAGCCGGCGCCCGAACGCATCGGCACCGTTGAATTTGCGCTGCGGGCCTTGGTGCCCGATGACGGGCAAAACGCGACGCCATTGGACCAGGCTCGCCGCGCCATGGCGGATCTCATTGACTGGCATCGGCGGGAACGTAAGCCGGAGTGGCGTGATTATTTTAAGCGGCTCGAGATGGATACCCGCGCCTGCAAAGAGGACGATGTTGCCCTCGGTGATCTGCGGCTCCAGGGTGAGCTGTCGCGCGAAGAGATCAAGCCGTTTACCGTACGCGGATTGGGCTTCGATCCAGAGAGAAGCGTCATTGAGCGGTACGCGTACGACTGGTCCCAAGATCATCGCTTGCACGTCGGGGAGATGGTGGTTGAGCCGGGTAGCGAAGAGCTGGTGACGATTGTCGACATCGATACGGTGCTCGGGGAAGTCGTTGTGAAACGAAGTCGGGAACGCGCGATTGCGCACGGGATGACCCGAGCGCTTCGAAATCTCGTTCCCGGTGCGCCGCCTGCGGTCGGTACGTTGCAAGCATCGCTGTTGCGCACCGGCGAGGCGCTCCTGCGTAACCAGATGTCCTACTCCAGTCCGTACCAACTTGCCGAGCAACTCTTGCGCGGCGCCGGTCCACGGTTGCGTTCCACTCTGGAGGGCACACCATTACTGCGGCCTGGTGAGGACCAGACTGAGGCCGTGGCGCGTTTGGTCTGCGACTTGGATCGCAGCGTGCTTGCAGTGCAGGGGCCGCCCGGTTCCGGCAAGACCTACGCCGCGGCTCGCGCCATTCGTGCGTATCTTGCAACAGGTTCCGCGTCGCGCCCGCCACGCATCGGCGTTATGGCATCGAGCCACAGTGTCATTGCGAACGTGCTCGACGAATTGGCGCGGCAAGCGGCCGCCGATGGTCAAGAGATCGGTATCGCGCAGCTCGTCAACGGAATGGATCGAGCGACCCATCCGATGGTGCGCGTCAACACACAAGCGTCCTCGATATGGCGGGCAATCGACCTCGAACAGGTGCACGTCGTCGGTGGCACGGCATGGTTCTTTTCTCGACCCGAAAACACGGCGGCTTTCGATCTATTGGTGGTTGAAGAAGCAGGGCAAATCTCGTTGGCGGATACCGTTGCCTCGGCTCCGGCCGCCCGAAACATGTTGCTCGTGGGTGATCCGGCGCAGCTGACCCAACCGATTCGGGGAAACCATCCCGAGGCGATTCGCACGTCACCGATCGGGAAAATTATTGGCGATCGGGACACGATTGCTCTGGAGCAGGGCGTGTTTTTCTCCAAGACGCGCCGCTTGGGTCGCAACTGTGCGTTCATCTCGGAACAGTTTTACGAAGGTCGGCTCGAACCGCATCGCAAGTCTCGCATCCGCCAAGTGCATGGGATCGATACGCACAATGGCTTGCTGTACATCCCGGTCGAACCGGTATTCCCGAACCGATCGGCGTCAACCGAAGAAGCCGAAGTCGTACTCCAACTGATTGAGCGCCTGAGCTCGTGTGTGCTGAGCGACGGAACTTCGGTTCGTCCCCTCACCCCGGCCGATGTGTTGGTGATTACGCCGTTTAACGCGCAGGCCCATCGCATTCGCCAAATTGTGGGCGATGGAGTGAAAGTGCTGACGGTCGACAAGGCGCAAGGGCGAGAAGCGCCGGTCGTCATCTATTCAATGGCTTCGTCAGGACCAGAAGCCTCGCCGCGGGGATCCGAATTCTTGTTGTCTCGCAATCGACTCAATGTTGCGGTCTCGCGTGGGCAGGCGCTTTCGGTCATCGTCGCAGCACCACGAGTGTTTACTGCGGTCGTCCGTCAAACCGATCAGATCCGCCGAATGGGTTCGCATCTTCGCTTCATCGAGATGGCCTCGGGAATAGGCAATCGGCCGGAATATGCCGGGCAGCTCCCGCGCTTGGACTTCGCCGCTCGAGTACGAAGCGCCCGACAGGAGCAGCACATGACCCAGCGGGAGTTGGCGATCGCGTCCGGGTGTGACGAGCGCTCGATCCAGCGGCTTGAAGCCGGGAATGGCGGAATGATTGTGAGCATGCGCGTCGCGCAGGCGTTGGGATGGGAGTCCGACAAGGTTGCATCGGTCCTGGCTGGGCGCGATCCGAACGTGTGGGACGCACCGAGTGTCGGTGCGCTGGTCCGCAGCCTCGAAGCCGAACGCTGACACTCGAGTAGGCGGCTGTCTAGGCTGGCCGCTATGGCAGAGCACGCCCACGAGCACGTTCACATCGATGCAGACCCGGCTGCATGTCTTGCCGTTGCGCTCGACATCGCGCAGTACCCCGACTGGGCCAAAGACGTGAAGTCGGTCGAGGTGCGCGCAACGGACGACCACGGGCGAGCAACCGAGGCGGAATTTCGGGCGGCGGCCATGGGGCGCAGCATTCGCTACGTGCTGCGCTACGACTACGCGCAGTTGCCCGATCGTTTCTCATGGACGTTCGTCGAGGGTGAGATGTTGCGCCAACTCGACGGCACCTACACCTTCACCGCAGAGCCGGGTGGAACGCGGGTGGATTACGAGTTGGTTGCCGACATGACTTCACCCCTCCCCGGGATTGTGAAACGTCGTGCTGCGGGAATGATTACGAGCACTGCGCTAAAGGAGCTCAAGCGGGCGGTCGAACAGAAATGAGTGATGCGTCGATGCGTGATGGCGATCCAGAATCGGGGAGCGGGATTGATATCGATGCCATTCTCAACTTGCTTGCGCCGGTTGCCGCGTTCGTGTCCCCGTACGTCGATGCGTTTACCGCGTCAGCCCCGGAAGCGCGAGTGCACCTGATGGCGGCCGCACGTGAATTGTGTGTTGCCGCCGAAGTGTTTTTTGGTGCGCTCGAAGAAGCGGCGCAGTCCGCAGTGGACGCGAAGGATGGTGCAGCGACGCCGGTCGACCTGACGGTGGTCGACACGCCGCCGTCGGCCGCGAGCGCGTGAAGCTCGGGATTTCGCTTCCCGTTCTCCAACCCGATCCCGCGGTAGTACTCGGTCTTGCGCGTGACTGTGATGCGCACGTTGCAGTTGATGGGGTTTTCGTATTCGAGCATTTGTTTCGCGCGCGTGTCGACGGGACGCGCCGCTCGGCGCTGGACTGTTTTCCGCTGCTCGGTGCGCTCGCTGCGGCAACGACCCGGGTGCAGATCGGCACCCTTGTTGCCCGGGCGACACTGCGACCCGCGGCGGTGTTGGCAAACATGTTTGCGACGGTGCAGCGCATCAGTAACGGCCGGCTGATCGCGGGACTCGGCTCCGGTGACGCGCAGAGTCAGCCCGAGATGGATGCGCTCGGCTTGGGATACAGAAGCGAGTCGGCGCGCGTTCAGGCATTGGCCGACGCGATCGACGCGTGTCGCGCCGGTTCGGCGCCGATTTGGGTTGGGGGTCGGAGTCGTGCGGTGCGTGGGCTGGCAGCACAGACCGACGGCTGGAACGCATGGGGCGGAAGTGCGGAGCAATTTCGCGCCCACGCGCAGGCGATGCGTCGTGCCTCGGGGCGCAACGACTTTTGCGTGTCGTGGGGCGGAACAGTCTGCGTTGCTCCGACGGAAGAGGCTGCGCGCGCTAAGGCAGCGGCGTACCGGGTTGGCCCTGACTGCATTGTGGGATCCCCAACCCAGGTCGTGGATGCACTGCTCGCGTGGGGTGACCTCGGGGCCGACTGGGTTGTCGTGGCTGATCTGGAACCAGCAACGGGTATTGCACTTTTGGTCGAGGAGTGGGCGCGCCGTTAATCCACCGGCGTATCGCGTGACGTTTGCGGAAACGGTGCGCGCTCGGTACCGAAGTACTGCTCCGCTCGCTCTTGGGTCACGATTACGAACCGGCCCTGTGCCCGAGCCGTCATGACATCGCCCGCGTAACAGGTGCCACTTGCCTCGATGGTGTTGCCGTCGACATGATCGACGAGGGCAGTGAACGTCAGCGGTCGGTGAATAGGAGTAGGCCGCCGATAGTGCACCGTCAGCGATGCCGTCATGCCGGGGTAGCCCGCAGCGATGTTGCCCATGCCGATGATTTCGTCGAACAGCATCGCCAGCATGCCGCCATGTGCGTATCCGGGCGGGCCCTCGAAGGCGGCGGGAAGCGTTCCGGTGGCAACGAGGGAGCGGCGCTCGGCGTCCCAGTCGTAGGTCAATGGCGGTGCAACGGGATGCACCGATCCGATGACGGGGGAGCGGGGCACGTAGTCGGAATACGAACGCTCGTTGCGCGTTCGCACTCCTACGGAGTATGTCGTTTTGCCGCTGAGTTTCGCGACGGCGCGCTCGAGAACGACCCGGGCTGCCTCGATATCGGCGTCGCTGGCACCTTCAGTGGTCAGTAGGGCGTCGATGAGCTGGCGGGCACTTTGGGTCAGTGCAATCCGGGCGGGGGAAGCGAACGCAGCGATTTCTTCACTCAAGGGTGCATCCAAGTGGGGCTGAACCCAAGGCGCTCCGTCCGGTGGATTGTGACTGGTCATGGCGTCTCCCTCGAACGGCATTGTACGGATGTGCGTCGGCGTGTCGCGCCCCCATCACGCAGTGCAGTCGCTACGCTGTCGGGAGTTTTCTGAGGAGGAATGGGATCAATGCCGAACCCCATCTTGAACAAAAACACGTTTAAAGCTGATCGGGCGTATCAGACCGATGACACGGCGGCGGGGTGGGCCGCTCCCACGGGTATGCCGGCCGCAGCGGCCGCAGCACGGACGCGCGCGATGACCGTGAATGGCACGATCGTCAAGACGTTGGTATTGCTTGCGGTGCTCATCGCAGCTGCGGGGTACGGCTGGTCGTTGGTCGACGCAACTGCGCAGGAACCAACGCTTTCGGGGTCTGCTCCCATCATTTTGATCGGTTCGATGATCGGCGCGATTGCGCTCGGGTTGATTACTGCGTTCGTGCCCAAGGCTGCACCGTTCACCGCACCGTTGTATGCGCTCTTTGAAGGAGTGCTCGTCGGAATGATTTCGGCGCTCTACAACGCGCAGTATAGCGGCATCGTGCTGCAAGCCGTTGCCGCAACGCTTGGGGTGTTTCTCGTGATGTTGTTCTTGTACACGTCACGGACGATCCGAGTAACGCCCCGGCTCCAGCAGGGAATCCTGATGGCAACGCTGGGCGTTTTTGTTGCCTACCTATTGCTCTTCGTGGCGTCGTTGTTCACGAATGCCATCGAGGTGTTCTCGTCCGGGCCGATCGGAATCGTCTTCAGTCTGATTGTTGCCGGCGTGGCCGCGTTCAACTTGCTGCTCGATTTCTCGTTCATCGAGACCGGTTCGCAACAAGGCGCGCCGCGTCGTTATGAGTGGTACTGCGGCTTTGGCCTCATGGTGACACTGGTTTGGCTGTACCTGTCGATTCTTCGGGTACTGGCCGCAGCGCGCAGATAGGCGTAGCGCTTGGCCGGGCTACATCGCTCGGCTGAGCACCACCGCTCGGCTGAGCACCAACGCGTCGTCTCCCGCAATCACGCGGATCCGCAGTTCAGCCTTCGACAACGCCAACGTCGCAACATCAGACACGGTGAGGTTTGCGAGGATTGCTTGCGTTGCGCCTTGTGCCCACGCCGGAGTCTCGCCGACCATTTCGTTCCTCGACCCGGAAACAACTTCGGCGACGGCGATGTCGAGTTCTTCCTTGGAAAAAATCAACGACAGTGGCTGCGCCGCGAGCCGCGGGTCGGAGTGCTCCGTAAAGAGCACCTCGAAGCGCTCGCGCAGCGAGTCTGCGACCCGGCGCACCAACTCCGCCTCGGCCGCAGAAGCAAGCGTGTGATCGATCGCGTCGGATGCGATGGCGTTGGATGCGATGGCGTCGGATGTGACGGCGCCCGACATGATGCTTTCGGTCGCAACCTCAGCTTCGGGCCGCGCGGACTCTGGGAGTGTCCCGACAAGGAGCGCAATCTCGGTGTCGAGCTCCGCGATGGCCGCTCGGACCTGGCGGAGCACTCGTTCGTTCGGTGTTCGGCCAGGCTTGTTGTCACGGACGGCCACGAGTGTGTTCCATCCGTTGGGTGAGATGTTCGGGAAATACCGTTCCTGAAGTGCTTTATCGGTAAATCCGAGCGGTGCACACTGTTCGAAGAACTCCATGACGAGTTGCCGACGCTCGTCCTTGCTCAGTACTGGTGCTCCGGGAACCATTGCGGAACGATGAGAAGTTGCGGTAGCCGGGGATGTTTGGGGTAATGGCGACGGTGTTGCGGTGCTCATGAGGCCTTCCGGTTCCGGTACGTCATAAAACGCTTCTGGTTTGATGTCGAGTTTGGTGAAGAGATTCGCACGGAACTCTCCGGGCAGGTAATCGACGTGGATGATCCCGGATGCAATGACATCCCAGGCCGCCTCGGAACACTCAGCGAGCGCAATGCGTTCGTCACGCGAGAAATCACGCATGTGCTCGTCGAGGAGCTGGCTGCGGAAATGAAATACTTCGAGCTCGATTGGGGATGCACCTGAATAGAGCGGGCGCACGAGCGCGAATCCTGACTGGCCCTCGGGGGCTGGCGGTGCGCCGTCCATCGCCCAGTGTTCGGCGAGGGTGCGGATACGCGCTCGCTCGACACCGTGAAGCCAGTTGTAGTTACCGGAAGCAAGGTTGGCGCACAGCACCTTGCCGATTGTGCGTTCGAGTTCGAGGTTCCAATTGTGCACCGATGTCGTCCCCGTAACCGGTGGCACTGCACTCGTCTGTGGTTGGCCCGAGTCGAGTTGCGACTCCGTGATTCCCGAATTTGGCACCGGCGTAGCCTCGGCCATGATCTCGTCGGCCATGATTTCGTCAGTCATGATTTTGTTTGCCATGATTCCGTCAATCTCGATCACCGCAGGTGTCGCGGAAGGTCGCTCCACCTGGTCCGCAGGGACCGTGCGCTCGGCCTGAAGTTGGAACGCGTGAAGTGCAACGAGGACCCGGTGCACCGTGTGGTTCTTTCGGTCGTTGTCAGAACGGGCATACGCAACATCGTTTGCGCTTATTCCCCGGCGCCGGCTTTTCTCGGCGCCCTCGTTGTCGAGATGCGTGTTCAGCGCATCGTTCAATACACGAGCGATATTGCGATTCGTCTCTTCCGGGCTCAATCCCGAGAACTGTTTGGCGAATTTGTTGAGCCAGGAGCGCACATCAGATTTTGTGAGGGGTTGGCCAGCCATGAGGGGAAAGGCTACGAATTACTGACCGTCGCGCTCAAGGAAAAAACTACACATCGATCCATTCGGGTGAGGGTTTCGCGCATGAGCAAATACCCGCGGGAGCGTGCGAAACGTGATCTACTGAGGCGATGGGGAGTTTTTGGAACTATGCCGCCGAAACCCCAGATGCGCTCGGGTTGGTTGAGCCCGACGGGACAACCTGGACCGCCGGTGCGCTCCACGGCGAAGCGAATCGCCTCGTGCATGCGTTGCGTGATGTCGGTGTTGCCCATGGTGAATGTGTTGCGATGCTTGTTCCTAACGGCGTAGTGCCGTGGGCGTTGTATTTGGCGGTGTTGCAAGCCGGGTGGTACCTCACACCAGTTAATTACCACCTCACTGCACCCGAGGTCGCGTGCATCTTGCGTGATTCGGAAGCGAAAGCGTTTGTGGCACACGAGCGTTTCGGTGCGGTTGCGCGTGACGCCGCGATCGAAGCGGACGTCCCGATTTCGGGACGTATTGGCGTCGGTGCAATCGACGGATTTCGCTCGTACGAAGGCTTCATCGCGTATGCGGACAACACCCCACCAAACGATCGGTGTGCAGGGGCAACGATGCACTACACCTCGGGGACGACCGGTCGGCCTAAAGGGGTGCGACGGGACCTCTCGGAGTCCAGCCCCGACGAGGTCGCCGAGATCACTGCGCTGCTGCTGCAGCTATTCGGAGTGCAGCCCCGCGACAACAACGTGCATCTCGTGACATCGCCGAACTACCACACTGCGGTCACAACCTTTGCGGGTGCGTCATTGCAACTCGGACACGCGCTGGTCCTGCAAGACAAATGGCACCCCGCAGAAACGTTGGAGCTGATCGAGCAGTATTCCGCCACCGTGACCCACATGGTGCCAACCCATTTCGTGCGTATGTTGGGGCTTCCCGAAGCGAGCCGAGCGCAGTACGACGTGTCTTCCATGCGGTACGCGATTCATGCGGCAGCACCGTGTCCGGTCGACATCAAGCGCCGGATGTTGGAGTGGTGGGGGCCGGTGATTTACGAGTACTACGCCGCTACGGAAGGTGGAGGAACAATCGCAACACCGCAGGATTGGCTCGCGCATCCGGGAACCGTGGGTGTGCCGTGGCCCGTGTCCGAGGTGGCGATCCTGGATGACGACGGTAACCCGTGCGCGACCCGCACCGAAGGGACCGTCTACATGAAGATGGCCTTGGCCGACTTTGTTTACAAGGACGATCTTGAAAAGACCAACGCCAATCGGGTCGGAGAGTTTTTCACCGTAGGCGATATTGGCTATCTCGACGAGGACGGCTTTTTGTTCTTGTGCGATCGTAAGGCCGACATGATCATTGCCGGTGGCGTCAACATCTATCCCACCGAAATCGAAAACGAATTGCTGTCGCATCCCAAAGTGGGTGACGCCGCCGTGTTTGGGATTCCTGACGATGATCTTGGCGAGCAAGTGATGGCAGTCATCGAGCCAGCACCCGGGATCGCGGCGTCCGACGAGCTTGCGGCGGAACTGCTGACGTATCTCGAAGGGCGGCTCGCACACTACAAATGGCCGCGTCGTATCGAATTCAGTGATGCGTTGCCCCGGGATCCGAGCGGCAAGCTCTACAAGCGGCGGCTGCGTGATCCGTATTGGGAAGGGCACGAACGACGGATTTAGTGATCCGCCGAGTGTGCCGACACGGTTACAGGCCGAGCCCGTCGCACCCGCACCAGTTCAGTTGCGCCGGGGGGAGTTCGGGTTCGAGTGCAGGTTCGTGGCGGTCCAGCACGCTGGGGAGTGCGTCCTGGACGCCGAAGTGTGAACGCACTGCGGCGCCGAGTGCCTCCATTCGGTCGGTGGTTTTTTGCGCAACGAGGGGCTCAACGACATCGAGGAATTGTTCGAGCTTCAACGCGCTTGCCGGCCGAGGGCGCTTACCTTCATAAACCCACGATTCCACGGTGCGGGCCTTGATCCCGGTGCAGCGCTCAAATTCGCGCGAACCGCCAATGAGATCAAACACCCGTTGCAAACTCCCGGCTTCGTTACGCAGGTCCAAGAGTCGTGCCAGCGGTGTCAAGGTTGCGCGCGTGCCAGTGATAGCGGGAGTGGACGTGACGGGCACGGCCGGGCGCACTGGGGACGTCGAGGGCGCGCTCGGGTGGGGGCTAACCCCTTCGCTGAGCAATGCGAACTCGATGCGGTCTTTCAACCAGGGTCGGATCGGGAGTGACTCACGCTTGCTGCCACTGAGTCCATTCGTCATGCGAAGTTCGAGGAGCAGATAGCCGGCGGGGAGTCCCACCATCGACGCGAGATGCTCGAGCACGGCCGGGCCGTCGGCGAAGTATCCGTCGGGAATGCCGTACCCGAGGCGTCGTTCCTTGCTCATTTTCCCGAAACGGGGTGCACCGTGTTGTTCGCCCTGCTCCGGTGCGAGTCGCACGGCACTCAAGGCGCGGTCCGCCTCGGCAAATGTTGGGCGCATCGATCCGTCCGTGCGCGCAACAAACCAGTCGGTCAGCAGTCGCTCGGCGTCGTCGTGGGCCGTGCCGCGGGTACTGGCTTTGTCCCACAGCGATGCCGCACGGCGCGGGTCTTGCTGGACTGTCCGCTCATAGAGGGTGTTCGCGATGTCGTTGCGAAGCATGCGCACGAGGTCCGCCATCTCGCGCCGCATCGTTGGGGTGAGCCAACGCAGATTGGGAAGCCCGACGCCATCAATGAGTGCTTGCGCTGCCGGGGGATACTTCAACGCCATGGCGGTTCAGGGTACGAATCCCAACCGATGCGGACAACTGCCGAATGCACACTTATTTGGTGCATGACGTGCGTCGGCTTAGTTGCGGGCGGCGCGCACCAAGTCGGCAACCTCGGAGAGGTGCTTGACCCGGGTGACCGTCGTTGTCCGGTGGAGATCATGCGGGTCCATGAGGATCGGCGTGAGGCCGGCGTTGCGTGCGCCCACCACATCGAATGCCGGCATGTCGCCGACATACCAGGTGCTCGACGGGTCGAGCCCCATGGCATCGAGCGCAAGCTGGAAGATGCGCGCATCGGGTTTGGTGATTCCGACGGCGCCGGAATCGATGATGACCTCAACATCGACACCCGGTCCAGGGCCAACCTGTGCAGTCTTAGATTCGGCGAGACGCGCCGCGACGGTGCCGTCAGCGTTGGAAACGATTCCGATGCGTACGCCTGCGGCTTTGAGTTCTTCGGCGCCGGCGACCGAGCCTTCGATCTGGTGGGACCACTGGTCGAGGGCCGCAAAGGCCTGGTCGAGGTGCGGACGAATCTCCGGCCATACGTCGCTCGGAACTTCGAGTGCCTCGGCATGAGCGTCGAGATAGGCCTTCCAAATCTCGGTGTTGTTGTGATCGAGATCGAGTCCATCGTGGAACCGCGCGGCACCGCAGTAGTGCGCGTAGTTGAGATCTTTGCCGCTGACATCAAGACCGAATCGACGGTAGAGATCGATGATGGTTTCGTGTCCGGGCAAGTGAAAGACGCCGCCGACATCGAGGAGGACGGCGTCGGGGAACGGAAGTGAGGTCATGCGCACGAGACTACGTGGTTTGCTTCGCTGCATGGAAACACGGTTTCGTCGAACACCGTCGGTTAGCCTGACCCGATGCAGTTTCGCCGTATCGACGCCCTTCCGCCGTATGTATTTGCGGTGATCAATGAACTCAAAATGGAGCGTCGTCGCGCCGGCGAAGATGTCATCGACCTCGGCTTCGGCAACCCGGATCTCCCATCCCCCGACAGCGCGGTCGAGAAGCTGGTCGAGGCGGTGCGCAATCCACGCAACCATCGGTACTCGACGAGTCGCGGCATCCCCAACCTTCGTAAAGCCGTTACTGCGTTGTACGAGCGCACCTTCGGGGTGCACCTCGATCCCGACCGGCAGGTTTGTCTCACCATCGGCGCGAAGGAAGGGTTCAGCCACCTGATGTGGGCATTGCTCGGACCGGGTGACACGGCGCTGGTCCCGAGTCCGTCGTACCCGATTCACATCTGGGGCCCGATCCTTGCGGGCGCCGCGGTGCACTACGTGCGGCTCGGCCCCGATCAAGATTTTTTCCGCAACCTTTCCAATGCGTACGACCAAGCATGGCCGCGACCGCGAGTGCTCGTGACGTCGTTCCCGCATAACCCCACAACCGTGTGTGTGGATCTTGCGTTCATGACCGAGCTCGTTGATTGGGCGCGCAGTCACGACGTACTCATTGTGCATGACTTCGCCTACGGCGACATGGGGTTCGACGGATACCGACCACCATCCATTCTGCAAGTGCCGGGTGCCACCGACGTCGCGGTCGAGATTTACTCGCTCACGAAGAGCTTCTCGATGGCGGGATGGCGCGTGGGCTTCTTGCTCGGCAACGAAGACGTGGTCAATGCGCTCCACAAACTCAAGAGCTATCTCGACTACGGAACGTTCCAACCGATTCAGATTGCAGCGACCGTTGCAATGAACGAAGAGCCCGAGTATCCGCAATACATGAATCGCGTCTATGAGGAACGTCGGACTGCGCTCGTGTCGGGGCTCGATCGCATCGGTTGGCACATCGAGCCGCCGAAGAGCACGATGTTTGTCTGGGCGCCGATCCCGGAGGCGTATGCCGAGATGGGATCGCTCGACTTCTGCAAACTCGTGTGCGTCGATGGCAACGTAGCGATGGCGCCGGGCGTGGGGTTCGGTCCCGGCGGCGAAGGGTTCGTGCGGTTTGCGCTCGTCGAGAACGAGCAACGCATTGGGCAGGCGATTCGCAACATCAAAAAGGCCCTTCCGAAACTCTCCGAGGTCTAGTTCGGTTTTCTCGGCGTTGATCGTGGGTATCGCGCCGGCATGTTTCGAAGCCTGATTGTTCCCCTCGACGGATCCGAACGCGCCGAGCAAGCATTGCCGGTAGCGACCTCACTCGCGGCGCGCACGCAATGTCGCATCATCTTGTTGTGTGCCCGCGAATCTGCGGAACTCACCGATCCCGCGGGGTACCTCGATGCGGTCGCACTGGCGTGGGGTATCCCGGACAGTGCGCCGGTCGTTATTCATGACCGGCCGGCGCCGTCAGCGATTCTGTACGCCGCGGAACAACACCCGGATGCGTTGATCTGCATGACGACACGTGGGCGCGGTGCGGTATCCACTGCGGTGCTGGGGAGCGTGGCCGATCATGTCGTGCGTCACTCGCCGGTTCCGGTGCTGTCGGTTGGACCGGCATCCTCGGATGAAGGTTGGTATCCCGGTCCGATCGTGGTGGGTGTCGCGCCGGAAATCGAGGCCGATCGCAGCATCACGTTGGCAGGGGAAATTGCTGGCGCGCTCGACGTGCCGGTGTGGCTCGTGCAGGTCCATGCGCCCGGACCGACGCCCAGGTATGCGAACAGTGTCGAAAGTGGACCCCTGGAGCATGCGGCGCAACCGCTGATCGATGCTGGCTGCAAAGTGGGTTGGGATGTGTTACATGCAACGGATGCAGCCGATGCGTTGGTGCAGTTCGCTGCGGACAAGCAAGCGAGTATTTTGGCAGTGACGACACGGGCGCGGCACGGTGTTGCCGGGCTCGCCTTGGGCAGCGTGACGCGTCATCTCGTGCACGATGCGACGTGCCCGGTACTCATTGTGCGCGCAGCTACCTCGGAATAAGCGCGCTGCTCTCGGCGTGGGGCAGCGCGAAAGAGTGATTCGATCGCGTTAGTCGCTCGCCCAGTGACGGGAGCGTTCTACCGCGCGGTGCCAATCGAGATAGCGGTCGCGTGCGTCTGTCTGCAGTGCAGGATCAGGCGTGAATGCGGCGTCTTGTTGCCAGTTCAACGCAGCTGGGCTCTCCCATACGTCGGTCGCGATACCGGCGAGGTAGGCCGCACCCAGCGCAGTGGTCTCTTGCACTTTGGGTCGGCGTACGGGCACTCCAAGGAGTGCGGCCTGGAATCGACACAGCAGATCCATGACCGACGCGCCACCGTCGACGCGTAGCTCGCGCATTGGCACGCCGGACGCCGCACTCATCGCATCGACGACATCGGCGGTGAGGAAGGCCATCGCTTCGACCGTTGCGCGGGTGATGTGGGCGCGCGTCGTACCGCGCGTCAGCCCTACGATGGTGCCGCGCGCATACGGATCCCAATACGGAGAGCCAAGTCCCGTGAGCGCGGGAACGAAATACACCCCATCGGTGTGTTCCACGGACGCGGCCAACGGTCCGGTTTCGGCGGCATCGTCGATGATGCCGAGACCGTCGCGCAACCACTGAATCGCAGCGCCAGTCACAAAAATCGCGCCTTCGAACGCGTACGTCGTACGGCCATGAATGCTCCAGGCGACCGTGGTGAGCAACCCCTCAACCGGTTCGGGCACCGCACTGCCGATATTCATCAGAACAAACGAACCGGTGCCGTAGGTGTTCTTCGTCATGCCGGGTTCGGTGCAGGCCTGTCCGAACAGTGCAGCTTGCTGGTCGCCTGCAATCCCGGCAACTGGCACTGACAAGCCGGCTGCACACGTGGGATCGGTGGTTGCGATGCGGCCGCTGCTCGGGTAAATCGTCGGAAGCACGTCGAGGGGTACCCCGAATCGGTCGCACAACTCCGGGGACCATTCACCGGTTCGAAGATCAAAGAGCATCGTGCGGCTGGCGTTCGACGGGTCGGTGACGTGCGCGCCGCCGTCGGGTCCACCGGTGAGGTTCCAGACGATCCAACTATCGATCGTTCCGACGACGAGATCCGCATCGACTGTTACGCCACCATCGGCGAGCAACCAGGACAACTTTGTTGCACTGAAATAGGGATCAAGTACGAGTCCGGTCGCCGCACGAATCTCGGGTTCGAGTCCCTCGGCTCGCAGTGCATCGCACATTCCGGCCGTGCGGCGGTCCTGCCACACAATGGCGCGATGACGCGGCTGGCCCGTGCGGCGATCCCATGCCACCACGGTCTCGCGCTGATCGGTAATCCCGATTGCGGCGACGGGCTCACCATCGAGGGCCGCAACGACCTCACGGAGTGTCGCTTGGGTGGTAGCCCAGATCTCGGACGGGTCGTGCTCGACCCATCCCGGTTGCGGAAAGTACTGGGGGAACTCGCGGTAGGCGCGCGCGGCCACGAGCCCAGACTCCGTAATGGCCATGCTGCGGATTCCGGTGGTGCCGGCGTCGATGGCAATAACCACGCTCATGGCTGGGGATCGTAGGAGAGATCCGGCATGTGATTGCGCGGATCGGGCAGGATTGTCGACTGTTCAGAAGTGCGAAGGGAACAACATGCGAGTCGGAATTCTCACCGGTGGCGGCGACTGCCCGGGCCTCAATGCTGTGATTCGTGCGGTGGTCCGCAAGGGCGAACGCAACTACGGCTATGAGTTCGTGGGGTTCCGTCACGGATGGAAGGGCGCGATGGAGGGCGAGACCATGTCCTTGTCGATCGCGACCACGCGTGGCTTGCTGCATCGCGGTGGCACGATCCTTGGATCGTCGCGCACCAACCCGTATAAGTCCCCGGATGGCGCTGCGCAGGTAATGCAAACCTTGGAGCAGCACGGCATCGACGCACTCGTGGCGATTGGTGGCGAAGACACCCTCGGGGTCGCCAACAAACTCACCACCGATGGTGTTCCGGTTATCGGTGTGCCCAAAACCATCGACAACGATCTGTCGGCAACCGATGTCACGTTCGGGTTCGACACCGCTGTGCAAATTGCAACCGACGCGATTGATCGGCTGCACTCAACGGCCGAGAGCCACGATCGCGTCATGGTCGTCGAGGTCATGGGCCGTCATGCCGGGTGGATCGCGCTCTACAGCGGGCTTGCTGGTGGTGCTGATGTGATTCTGATCCCAGAACGCAACTTCGATATCGACGAAGTGTGCGCGCACATTCGGCATCGTCACGAGACCGGCGCGAACTTCTCGATCGTTGTCGCTGCCGAAGGAGCAATCCCGAAAGCGGGCACGCTCACCGTGGCGGGTGGGCCCGTCGATGAGTTCGGGCACGAGCGTCTCGGCGGTATCGGTGTGGTGCTCGAGTCGGCGATCAAAGAACGCACCGGCTTCGATACGCGTGCCACCAACCTCGGGCATTTGTTGCGGGGTGGCACCCCGACCGCCTACGACCGCATCTTGGCGACCCGCTTTGGGGTCGAAGCCATCGATGCCGTCCACGATGGCGATTTCGGAACAATGGTGGCGCTGCGGGGGAGTGCGATTGCGCGAGTCCCCCTCGCAGACGCGGTGGCCGAGCTCAAGACCGTCCCGGCTGATCTCTTCGCAGTTGCCGAAGTGTTTTTCGGTTAGGTCCGGAGCGTTTGCCAATGATGTGCGGGATTTCAGGTTGTTGCCGGAGCGTCGCGTTCGTACCCTGATCCGATGGACCAGGACATGGCGGACATCAAGCGCTGGTTACAGCACCGCGGGTTCACGGTCAATGATGGGGGCAAGCACTATCGGGTCACCCATCCCAAGATGGCAAGCGCGTTAGTCACGATGGCGAAGACGCCCAGCGATCATCGATGGCGCCAAAATCTCCGGCGGGACCTACGCAAGGAGTTCGATCCATTGGGCTTGGATTGGGGCGAACTTCCGGGGTTTACAAGCCGCTCGTCGGGAACCGTGCAGGACCGCTGCACGGGAGATCGCATCCTCGGTGTGCTCGAGGAACTGAGCGATGCCAAGGGGCGACCGGCATTTGTCGGCAAGGTTGCGGTTCGGGAATCGTCGGAGGGTCGGGCGTTGGTGGTTCGTAACCCGTTTCACGTGCGTCGAAGCAAAGACGCGGTTCGGGGGACTGAGACCGTGGTCGTTGCCTTACCGAAAGCCAATGCGCCGCTCGGGATGATTGCGGTCGAGGCCCTGCGCAACATTGGGGTAGATCTCACCCTCCGATCAATCGAGGAACTCCACGATGGGTTTCAAAATTTCGCACGCGTGCAGCGCACCGCCGGGATCGCTGAATATGAACTCATCAAGGCTCGCGAACGCACACTCGCTCGCCAGTTTGACTCGAGAGGAACGGGAAAATAGTGGCTACCGCTTCTGAACATTTCGTCGTCGAATGCGCATTGCTTCCGAACAACCTCCAGGCGTTGACGCGCGAAGAACTCGAGCTGCTTGCGGCCGACATCGTGGGTGCAGCCGACGCCCAAAACATGGAAGTTTCCGTGGCGTTACATAACGTCCCCGACGAAGCCGCTTCAGAGGTGCTCGGGCTCACCATCACCCTTGGTGCCCCGCGTGCACAAGTACCGGTGCCGGCAGTTCGGTTGATCGCAGCGCTGCAGCAGCTTGTCCAACAGTCCGTGGGTTCGGACCATTGGCAGGTGGAGCGACTATCGGTGCTGCCCGTCAATGTGTACTTGACCCAACGGGCCGAGCGTCGGAATGCATCGCTCATGGCCCAAACCGTAACGAAGCACGAGATCCCGGGCATGCCGTCCTTCGATCGGTAGCTACACGCGCCGCCTGACGCACGTTCGGCGACCTTTGGGGCGTTACGCTCCCCGGCATGTCTTCGGCGCTGGACGCACTGCTCGAAATTCTCGACATCGAACAACTCGACGACGATCTCTTCCGCGGGTTCTCTCCGCCCGAAGATCGAGTGCGCGTCTTTGGCGGGCAGGTCGCAGCGCAAGCACTCGTCGCCGCTGGTCGGACCGTGGAAGAGCCGCGGCTAGTGCACTCGCTCCACTCGTATTTCTTGCGCCCCGGCGATCCGAAATCACCGATTCTGTTTGAAGTGGACCGGATCCGAGACGGACGGAGCTTCACAACCCGGCGAGTCAAAGCGATTCAGCACGGTAAGGCCATTTTTAACCTGGCCGCATCGTTCCAAATCGTAGAACCGGGCCCGGAGCATGCGATGCCGATGCCGGAGATGCCAACCGCGGATTCGTTGCCTAGCTTCACCGAGCGGGCCAAGCCATACCTGGACGAATTGCCGGATCAGCTCCGCGAATGGATCTTGCGTGAGCGTCCCATTGAGTTGCGCCCGGTGGAAGATCCGCGGTTTTTGGACCCGTCGCCGCGTGATCCCGTCCAAGACGTATGGATTCGTACGAATGGCGTGCTCCCGGACGATCCGTTGTTGCATGCATGTGTTGTTGCGTATGCATCCGATCTCACCTTGCTCGATACCACGCTGTTGCCTCATGGGGTCGAAGCGTTTGCGGGTCGGTTCCAAATTGCGAGCTTGGATCACGCAATGTGGTTCCATCGACCGTTTCGAGCGGACGATTGGTTGCTGTATCACCAGGTCTCTACAACTGCAGGCGGGGCACGAGCCTTTGCTCGGGGCGAAATCTTCGACGGGCATGGAGCGCTCGTGGTCTCCGTCGTGCAAGAAGGCTTGATCCGCCCGCTATGAGCGCGCGGCAAACCGTTTCCAGCGTGTTGGCGATTTACGCGCATCCTGATGATGCAGAAGCATCTGTCGGGGGGACGCTGGCGCAGTTCGCCGAAGTTGGCGCCGTGACGCGGGTGGTGGTCTGTGCCCGCGGCGACAAGGGCAGTTCCGATCCGACGATCGATACCGCAGTGCTCACGGCCGAGCGTCGCGCCGAAGCGTTGGCTGCCGCAGCGGTACTCGGCGTGCACGCCACGCAATTTCTCGATATTCCCGACGGAGCAATCGACGCGCGTGATCCCACGTTCGTGCGCGAGCTCGTGCGCGTCATTCGCATGACGAAGCCGGACATTGTGTGCTGTCCTGATCCGACTGCGGTGTTCTTTGGTGATTCCTACATCAACCACCGCGACCATCGCGAGGTGGGCTGGGCAGTGATCGACGCGGTTGCGCCAGCGGCGGCGAATCCGCATTACTTTCCAGAGCTCTTGACTGATGGACTCGATGCGCACACCGTGCGTGAGGTGTATCTCTCGGGAACGTTGGAACCCAACGAGTATGTCGATATCACATCGACATTGGAACGAAAGATCGACGCAATGTTCGAACACCGATCTCAGCTCGGCGAGGTCGATGCGGACTTTCGCGCGTTCCTTGTTCAGCGCGCGGCCGAAACGGGGCGGGCGGCGGGACTCGGTGCAGCGGAGGCATTTCGACGCGTACGCGTCTCGGCATAACGGTTATTCGGCGTCGGCGTTGTCGGCTCTAGGCGCGCCTGCTTCGTCGTCGGAGGGATGCTGTTTCCACTCCGCCATGGCCCGCAGAGTCAATACGGCGACAATTCCTACTCCGCCGGCTCCGATGATGGCTCCAACGAGCGCACCAATCAGATTCCCGAGCGTGCTGGACGATGCAGTAGACAAATCAGCAAGTCCATACCCGATCAATGCTCCAAAGAGCCCGGCAATGACGATGGCGGCGAATGCGACGAGCAGTGCATTTCGCGCCGGCATGGTAGGTGGGGGTGTGGGGATGTCGAATTCGTCATGCACGGCGCGCATCGTATCGGTGTGCGGGCGTTGACTCGAGATCCGCACGCCGCCCCCGGCGTCTCGAGCCGTTTTCGGGGATCCGAGTAACCTGCTTCGCCGTGCGCAGCCTGATCATTTTGCCGACCTACAACGAGATAGAGAACATCGAAACCGTGTTGACGCTTGTGCGCGCCACGGTTCCCGACGCGGACATCTTGGTGATCGACGATGGCAGTCCCGATGGAACTGCCGAGCGCGCCGAAAAGCTGGCAATTGATCTCGGCAACATTGAGGTGCTGCAACGTCCCCGCAAGTCCGGACTTGGTTCCGCATATCGCTTGGGTTTTCGCACTGGAATAGCGCAAGGCTACGACACGATGGTCGAAATGGATTCGGATCTTTCCCATGATCCGCGTGCGCTACCCGAGATCTTGGCGCCGGTTGCGAACGGTGCGGCACTCTCGATCGGGTCGCGTTACGTGCCCGGAGGGCGGATCCCGAACTGGTCGTGGTTGCGCCGCAAGATCTCACGACTTGGCAACCGCTACGCGCGCCTCGTGCTGGGATTACGGGTCCAAGACGCCACCGCTGGGTATCGCGCCTATTCGCATGCGGCGCTGGCAGCAATTGATCTCGACGCCGTGCGCGCGGACGGGTACGGATTTCAGATCGAGATGGCGTATCAGGTGCAGTGCAACGGCGGGAACATTGTGGAAGTTCCGATTGAGTTTCGCGATCGGGAACTCGGTACCTCGAAGATGTCGAGCCGCATTGTGGTCGAGGCACTGAGTTTGGTGACCTGGTGGGGCATCCGCGACCGGGTATTCCGTCGCGGGCGCAGACTTACCTGAGGCGCGGCGCAAGAATTGCGCTGCGCGACAATTGCTCCGTGCGCCAATGGAATGTTGCCGGAGCGATTCTTGAAGACGACATGGGGCTGTTGCTGGTGCATAACCAGCGTCGCACGGGCGTCAGCGATTGGAGTCCGCCGGGCGGAGTCATCGATCACGACGATGCCGATGTACACACTGGGTTGGCACGCGAGGTCTGGGAAGAAACTGGACTGACGGTGGCCGCGTGGGGCGGGCTCTGTTACGAGGTCCACGCCACCGCACCCGAACTCGGCTGGGAAATGCGCTGTGAAGTGCATTACGCCGCTGCGTATTCCGGGCAACTGGTCGTCGATGATCCGGATGGCATCGTGGTTGACGCTGCGTTTTTCGATTCCAATGCGTGTCGTACATATCTGCAAACTGCGATGCAATGGGTCCGCGAGCCGCTCGAAGCGTGGTTGGAGCAGCGGTGGGAGCCCGGTTTCCCCCGGCGCTTTGCGTACTCCGTATTGGGTTCGGACCCGAGTTCCTTTCGGGTGGTGCGCGACCTTCCATGAGCACGCACGAGCGCATCACGGTGTTGCACGTCGATCTCGACGCGTTTTACGCGTCGGTCGAACAACGCGACAACCCAGAACTGCGCGGCCAGCCGGTTGTCGTGGGCGCAACCGAGGGGCGAGGCGTCGTGGCCGCAGCGAGTTACGAAGCGCGGCGCTTCGGGATTCGCAGCGCCATGTCGATGGCCGAGGCGCGGCGACGATGTCCGACACTGATTGCGTGTCCGCCGCGATTTTCGGCATATCGCGAGGCAAGCGAACTCGTGCACGAGGTATTCGAGTCGGTGACGCCCAATATTGAACCCATTGCGCTCGACGAAGCGTTCCTAGAGATTGCGGGCGCAGTGCGATCCGATGCGGAAATTCCTGAGCTCGCAATGCGCATCCGACGCGCGATTCGAACGACAACCGAACTTCCCGCGTCGATTGGTGCAGGGACGACAAAGCTGATCGCCAAGCTGGCGTCAGAAGCCGCCAAACCGGACGGGGTGCGGATTGTGGAGGTCGGTGCCGAGCTCGAGTTCTTGGCGCCGCTTCCGGTGGAGCGCCTGTGGGGGGTGGGCCCGGCCACGCTGACGAAATTGCACGATCTCGGTATCGGAACCGTTGCCCAACTACGGCGGCTACCAACGGGCGCACTGGACGGCGCGCTCGGTGCGAACCTGGGTGCGCATCTGTTGGCGTTGGCCTGCAACGACGACGACCGTCCCGTGGTGCCCGATCGCAGTGCAAAGTCCATCGGGCACGAGGTCACTTTGCCCCGAGACGCGTTTGCGATGAGGGACGCGCAACGTATCGTGAGCGATCTCGGCGACCAAGTCGCCCGTCGCCTGCGTGCCAGTGAGACGTCGGCGCGCACTGTGCAGCTCAAAGTGCGGTTTGGTGATTTCGAGACCATCACACGTTCCACCACCTTTTCGTTTCCGGTAGACGGACGCGCCCCCATCGTCGATGCGGCGCAACGCCTCCTGCGCGAGGTTGCTGTCGAGCGGGGGATACGCCTGCTCGGCGTGTCGGTGAGCCAGTTGGCGCCGACTGCAGTGCAAGAGACCTTGGCGCTGACCTCAGACGCTCGTGCGGTCGACGATGCGCTCGTCGACTCCATCCGGGCTCGATTTGGGCCCCATGCACTGCGCCGCGCTTCAGATCTGTCGGGATTGACCGATGCTGCTTTGGAGCAGGATCCATTGGTGCGCGAGAATAAGCGGACCCCTAGCGACGAGGGAGACGGCAGTGCCGCTTTCTGAGGACGAGCAACGCATCTTGCAGGAGATCGAGGCAAACCTCACTGCCTCCGACCCCCAGCTCGTCGCGCAAGTTGCAGAGACCACGTTGTATCGCCACGCGACGCGCAATGTGTTGTGGGCATCACTTGGGCTCGTTGCCGGATTGGTGTTGCTCGTCGTGACCTTCACGCGTTTTTTGTGGCTGGCGATCGTGGGTTTTTTGATCATGGTTGCGTGCGCTCTTGTTGTCGAGCGCAATGTGCGCAAGATGGGGAAAGCCGGACTGCAAGGGTTGACCAAAGGCGTGAGCCGCTCGGGAGCGGTGCGCAGTATTCGCAAGCGCAACGACGCGTCGGAGTCTTAGGCGCGCAATGTATTCGTCCTTGCAAGCCGCGCGTGTAGCGCATTGCTCTCGTGCGCAACTTTCGCATTGGCGGCGTAGTGGATTGATTGTTCCGAGTGGCGCCGGTGCACACCCGTACACGTTCCGCGACCTCGTCGCGTTGCGTGTCGTCGCCGACTGGCTGCGGAGTGGGCTTTCGAGCACGCAGGTGCGCCGCGCGGTGCGTTTCTTGCGGGATAGCAAGGCCGATTTGGTGGATCTGCGCTTGGTGTCGGATGGGCACACCGTGTGGGCCTGCAACAGTGATGGCCAAGTGCTCGATGCGCTTCGCCAAGGACAGCTTGCGTTGTTCGTCGCCGTTGATGGCATTGCCCGTGAACTCGACGCGCAGGTGCGGGATCTTGCGGCGGAGCGCGACGCGTTTATTCACGAGCTCACCGACGAACCGATGCTCGACCTCGCGTCCGAAGAATGTTCCGCTGGCGCGCCAAGCAGGCCGAGCAACCTCGCATGGGCATGAGCGATCACGCGCTCCCGGCGCACTTGCTGCGTCGAATTGCGCGTCGACTCGTCGTGCGTCCACATCTGTGGGGGACTGCAATCGCACAACTCTTTGCGTTCGCAACCCCGCGCTGGTGGAGTCGGATGCCATTTCTGCCGATTCCCGATGCGCAGTACGTCCGGTTTCGCCTCGAAACGCAATACGGCTTGGAGAGCGAGCCCGAACCGCAGCACGTGGTCGAGTACCTCGAATGGTGTCGTTCGATGCGCGCGCTGGTTGCTGCTCGCCACGACGGATCCCGGTCCTGACGGATCCCGGTCCTGACGGATCCCGGTCCTGACGGATCCCGGTCCTGACGGAT
>JBMOIW010000015.1:0-29544 GCA_049317145.1 Acidimicrobiia bacterium | reverse complement strand
GGAGTCGGCGATTCGCAGCGTCGCCAGCACCAAGCGAAGATCCGAGGCGACCGGCGAGTGGGTTGCAAGAATTTCAAGACATTGATTGTCGACGTCGTGACGCAGATCGTCGATCACCGAGTCGGACTCAATGACTGCGTTGATTGCGGCGAGATCGTTGTCGAAGAGCGCGTTTGCGCCCGCAGCGATGGTGGCGGTTGCCGTTTCGCCCAGCGAGGTTGTCGCTTGACGCAGTGCTTCGAGTCTGTCCGACAAGGACCGGCGAGGTTCGCTCATGTGCTCATCCTCCCACGCGGAGGCCATGAGTCCGTCGAAATACTGCGATCCGGAGCCCGATTGCTAAGCAAGAGTTCTCCAAGCATTCACGAGCGTGTTCCATGCAATGCGCAGTCTCGGGGCGGTGCGCCCGATACCATTCTGGCGAATTGCCGCGTTGGGTGAAATGTCGGGAGGAGAGTCATGGCTCGTCGTTGGATTGTCGTACCGCTGATCTCGTTGGTGTTGGTTGTCGCGGGGTGCAGTAGCTCTTCGAAGAGCTCGACCACCACGACGACGGGGCCGAAACTTTCGGGAACGCTCACCGGGTCGGGCGCCACCTTCCCGAAACTCTTTTACCAAGCTGCAATCCAGGCCTACGGCCAAGCGCAACCCGAACTGAAGATCACGTATAACCCGACTGGGTCGGGTGCAGGACAAACCGATCTGCAGAACCAACTCGTGAACTTTGCTGGCTCAGACGGACTCATTAAAGAAGCAGACCTTCCCAAGTATTCCGGCGGCAAGGTGCTGTACTTCCCTACGGTTGCCGCGCCAATTACGGTCTCGTACAACCTCAACGGCGTCAACAATCTCCAGCTTGCGCCCGACACGCTCGCCAAGATTTTCATGCGTACGGTCAAGACCTGGAACGACCCGGCAATTGCCACCGATAACCCGGGGCTAGCACTCCCGAGTATTCCAATTACAGTGGCCCGGCGTTCCGACAGCTCCGGAACAACCGAGAACTTCACGAAGTATCTCGTGGCCGCCGCTCCGCAAGACTGGAAGCTTGGCACGGGAAAGACAGTCGCATGGGCTGCCGATACTTCTGCTGGCGAAGGTAACGGTGGTGTCGCAAAGGTGATTCAGACGCAATCCGGAGCGATTGGCTACGTCGACCTCGGCGACGCGAAAGCCGCAAACCTGGCGACCGCCAAGATCAAGAACCAAGACGGCAACTTTGTGGGCCCAACCCTCGAAGCAGCTTCTGCTGCGTTGGACGGGGCGACGATCAATCCGGATCTCACTTACAACCCGCTGAACGCTAAAGGTAAAGATTCCTACCCGATCACTGCCCCGACTTGGCTTCTCGTCTATCAGACGCAACCCGACGCGAACACGCTGGCCAACCTCAAGGGCTTTTTGACATTCCTCTTGACGACGGGACAAGAAAGCGCCGCTGCAGTCAACTTTGCGCGCCTCCCAGGCGACCTCGATCGTCAGGCAATCGCGCAGCTTTCACAACTCAACGTCAAGGGCTAGCCGCCGAATGGCCAAGTCGGGCATCGTGGAGAATGGCGCGCGATGAATGCCGCGTTGCCTCCACTGCCTGACGTTGCCAAGCGATCACAACGCGGACGCCGTTTTGATCAGGCGTTTCGTATCGCCGCGGTTTCGGCCGCGGTGGTACTGCTCGGGCTCCTTGCACTCATTGTTGTTTCGACGCTGAATGCGTCGATCCCGTGGTTTCGCGACTGGGGCTGGGATTCGATTCTCGGCACCCGGTGGGTGCCGAGCGACGGCGCTGGCGCCTCCCTTGAGGCCCTTGCGCTCATTTATGGGTCGATTATCACTTCCTTGATCGCGCTCGTCATTGCAGTTCCACTCAGTATCGGTGTTGCGCTCTTTGTGACCGAGATCGCTCCGACTGCATTGCGTGCGCCGGTGATCTTCGTGATTGATCTTTTGGCAGTCATCCCTTCGGTGGTCTTTGGCTTGTGGGGCCTCAATGTGCTCGCCCAGCCCCTCAGTCGCCTCTACGAATCCATCAGCGCAACGTGTGACGGTTGGCCGATCCTCGGAACGATTCTGGATGGCAAACCGGTGAGCGGAGTCAGTCTCATGACGGGTGGTTTGATCCTGTCCCTGATGGCAACTCCCATTGTTGCCTCGCTCTCACGCGAAGTTGTCGCAACAACTCCAACGTCGCTCAAAGAAGCAGCGCTCGCACTTGGTGCAACTCGTTGGGAAATGATGAAGGTGGCAGTCCTTGCACATTCACGCTCGGGCTTGGCTGCATCGGCCTTGATTGGCCTGGGTCGCGCGCTGGGTGAGACCATTGCAGTGGTGCTGGTTGTGGGTGCATCCGCCCGTATAACACCGGCGTTGTTCAGCTCGGGCGACACGATGGCAGCTGCGATTGCGCGTAATTTCAACGAAGCGACCGGGGTGACGCGCTCGGCGCTCATCGGGCTCGGCGTTGTGCTGTTGGTCGTGACGTTTGTTATCAATGTTTCAGCTCGCACAATTATCCGCCGGGTGCAGTCTCGGTCGGCTGGGGTCGCAGCATGAGTGCTACTCCGGTATCGACCACCGCGTCGGCATCAAGCCCCAGTGAGATTATTCGCGCGCTTCCGAACCGGCGTCGTCGCCGGGAGTTTGTGAGCGCGTGTATTTCAACGGTGACATGGCTGACGTTTGGGATCGTTGCCGTCGTGTTGAGTGTTGTCATCGTGTATGTCGTTGCCAAGGGTTACCGCGTGGTGAATTGGCAGTTCCTGACGACTTCCCCGATTCAGATACGTGAGGATCAGTCCGATACCGTGATCGGGTTCGGGCAAGTGCTTCGTTTTGGAATGTGGCCTGCGATTGTCGGAACAGTGTTGATTACCGGGGCGGCCGCCGCCATGGCGCTCCCGATCGGCATTTTGGGCGGGGTGTACCTGAACGAGATTGGTCGGGACTCGCGGCTGGCACGCGCCGTGCGCTTTCTTTCCGATGTCATGACGGGTGTTCCGTCGGTCGTCATGGGATTGTTTATTTTCACCGTTCTTGTGTTGCGCACCCGCGAGCGCACCGGACTTGCCGGAGCGCTCGCCCTCGCCTGTTTGATGCTTCCCATCGTGATTCGTTCCACCGAAGAAATGTTGGCGCTGGTTCCTGAAGATCTTCGCGAGGCAAGCACGGCCTTAGGAGCTCGTACCGCCACGACAACCTGGCGCGTCGTGCTTCCAACGGCGCTGCCCGGAATCGTGAGTGGAGCGCTCTTGGCGATCGTACGAGCAGCGGGCGAAACCGCACCACTGCTCTTTACGATCGGAGTGATTTCGGCCACCAACTACAACCTCTTTCGCGGGCAAAACACCGCACTTTCTGCCCAGATTTTTTCGAATGCGCAAAGCCCATATCCGGAGGCGGTAGCTCGGGGATGGGGCGCGGCGCTCGTCTTGATTACCATTACGCTGATGTTCACGGTGCTCGCACGGGGGGGCACCTGGTGGTATCGGCGTCGGCGTTACGCATTCGAGGTGGAGTAACAGTGGGCCCAGCCCCCGAAGAGTTGGTTATACCAGAACCTCCTGCATCACCCGAACCGGGTGGCCCGGTCTTCGCGCTGCGGGATATGACCGTCAAGTACGGTCACCGCATCGCTATCCGGCGGGTAAACCTCGATATTCCTGAACACGAAATCACTGCAGTTATTGGTCCCTCCGGGTGTGGGAAGACAACTTTTTTGCGCACCCTTAATCGCATGCACGATCTGACCTTGCATGCTCAGGTTTCGGGGAACGTGCTGTATCGCGGTCGCAATTTGTACGCGTCCGATCTCGACCCCGCCGAAGTGCGCGCCCGCATCGGGATGGTCTTTCAAAAACCCAATCCGTTCCCCCGGACCATCTTCGACAATGTCGCCTACGGCCTACGCATTATGGGAATGCGCCGCCGCGACTGTGCCGACCACGTTGAGCACGCACTCACTCGGGCCGCGTTGTGGGAAGAAGTCGAAGACAAGCTTGATCACTCCGCGCTGAGTTTGAGTGGTGGTCAACAACAGCGTTTGTGCATTGCTCGCGCACTCGCAGTGGAGCCGGATGTGTTGCTCATGGACGAGCCGGCCTCGGCCCTTGATCCCATTGCGACGGCACGCATCGAGAGCCTTATGACTGAGTTGCGGGAAACGCTCACGATTGTCTTGGTAACCCACGACATGCAGCTTGCGGCTCGCGTGTCGGACACGACCGCATGCTTTGCCATCGAGAATGACGGTGACGCCCGCTGTGGGGTGCTGATTGAGCACGGCCCAACGACTCAATTGTTCACGAATCCGCAAGATCCTCGAACCGAGGCATACATCGCGGTCCGGATGGCGTGATGTTCGTTCTCGGTATCGTGCTCGGTTCGGCAATGGTGAGCGCAATTGTTGGGATCTACGCGATGCTGCGCGCTCGTCGGCGACCCGAAGCGGCGCCGCAAAAACCGGACACGGAGTCAGCAACAAGCATTCCGCAGCTGTGCCATGCGCTTGATGCGTTGGACGCCGGAGTGCTCATCGCGGACGCCAGTGGCGAAGTGATCTTTCGTAACCGCCCGGCGAATCACTTTCTTGCCCAGCCGGTTGGCCATGATCATGTCTCCGAAGTGCTGCAGCGATTACTCGTTGCTGCCGTGCTCGGCGTCTCCTCCGAGGAGGAACTCGCGTTGTTCGGGCCGCCGCCGGTGACGTTCGCAGTACGAGCCGAACCGCTCACCCATGATGGATTGCGTATCGGTGCGGTTGCCTGGGTGCGCGACATCTCAACCATGCGGCGAGTCGATCAGGTACGTCGGGACTTTGTCGCCAATGTGAGTCATGAACTCAAAACTCCGATCGGCGCCCTGACGGTGTTGGCCGAAACGATGCTGGTTATGGACGCCCCGGAAGTCCAGCATCGACTTGCGGATCGGATGGTGCGCGAGGCGGAGCGCCTTGCGCAACTTGTAGAAGATCTCCTGAGCCTCAGCATCATTGAGGCGGAATCGACCCCGGAGCGCCAGCTCATCAACATTCCAACCCTCGTGGGCGATGCCGTCGATGCGATAACGGCCGTTGCCGAGCAGCGTGATATCAGCCTGGCGTTGGGGCAATCGCCGCACGGAGTATGGGTCCAAGGAAATGCGCGCCAGCTTTCGAGTGCACTGACAAACCTCCTGGACAACGCCATTAAGTATTCCGATGCCGGTGCGGGAGTGCAGGTAGAAATGCAAGTCGAGGGCGAATACGTGACGATCGCAGTCATTGACCAAGGGATCGGCATACCGGCCCAAGACCTGGAGCGAGTGTTCGAGCGGTTCTATCGCGTGGACCGGGCGCGCAGCCGCGCCACTGGCGGTACCGGCCTCGGGCTCTCAATAGTTCGACACGTGATGCAAGCCCATGGTGGCGATGTCCAGGTCGCGTCGGTCGAAGGGGCGGGATCGCGCTTTACGCTGCGACTGCCTCGGGTTTGTGATCCCGCCGAAAGTACAACTCGTCGTTTTCAGGAGGTAACGCAGTGAGTCGGTCTCGCATACTTGTTGTCGATGATGAGGCTTCCTACCGCGACGCATTGCGGGTGGCGCTCGAATCCGAAGGGTTCGCTGTTGACTGTGCGGACGACGGTGCTACCGCGCTGGCGTTGTTTGCAGTGCATGAACCCGATTTGGTGCTCCTCGACGTGATGCTGCCGGTGCGATCCGGGATTGATGTTTGTCGGGAAATACGGAGTCGATCACACGTTCCAATCATCATGGTGACGGCCCGCACCTCAGAGATCGACGCGGTAGTCGGACTTGAAGTGGGCGCCGACGATTACGTGACGAAACCGTTCCGACTTCGTGAGCTCATTGCGCGAGTGCGCGCCGCGTTGCGGCGTTCCGTCCCCGCATCGGAGGTGGTGGGAACGGATGCTTCCGAAATCCTCGAGATTGGGGATGTCCGTCTCGACACGGCGCGTCATGAGCTGACGGTACGTGGTGCGCCGGTCCCGATACCTCGAAAAGAGTTCGAACTCCTTGAGCTGCTCTTGTGCAATGCCGGGCGCGTCTTGACCCGTGAGGTCTGCATCGATCGTGTGTGGGGTACCGACTACTACGGCGACACCAAAACCTTGGATGTCCACATCAAGCGCTTGCGCTCAAAGATCGAGGTTGATCCGTCACGCCCCGAACGGATTGTGACCGTTCGGGGCGTCGGATACCGCTACGACGCAGCTCGCCCTGCTATTCGCGGGGCGCAGGATGCGGCGGTGATGTCGCTCTAGGAGAGTTGCGCGAGTGCCGCTTGGTAGTCGTCCATCGGGCGCGCCACGCCGAGGTTGGTGGACTCAATGACCGCAGCGATGGTTCCTTGCGAGTCAATTAAAAAGCTGCCCCGCGTCGCAATGCCGAGGTCGGCGTTGAACACGCCATACGCTTCTGCGATGGCGCCGTGTGGCCAAAAGTCGCTGAGCAACGGGAATCCATATCCCTGGGCCGTAGCCCATTCTTTGAGGACGGGCTTTGGATCGCAGGTAATTGCGAGCACCTGTACCCCCTGTGCATCAAACGGTGCCGGGGTGTCCCGCAATTCACAGAGTTCGCCCTGACATACGCCGGTGAACGCAGCGGGAATGAACACCACGAGCACCGGTTGACCGCGGAATTTTTCGAGCGAAACATCGTTGCCATTTTGGTCGGTAAGGGTGAAGTCGGGGGCAGTGGTGCCAACCGAGAGTGCCATGAGATCCTCCAGGGATGCAGTAGATGCGCGCAGTGTAGGGGAAGCGGCTTACGACTCGGGATTAGGGGTGTAGGACACGCGGATCACGGATCCACCCGCCGTGTCGAGTTGCCAGACCGCACCCTTATCAATGCGAGCCAGTAGGTCAGCTGGTGCGGTGTTCGAAGCCACGAGATCGCCGAGGAACGTCTCAATGAGATCGCCGTGCGTGCAGATTGCTGCAGGTTCGGGCTGAGCACACCATTGGTAGATGTGCGTCGGCGTCCATCCCTCTCCGAGACGTGCGTCGGTTTCGAGGGCGCAACCAATGTGGTGGGCAAGAGGGGTGACGGTGTCGACGCACCGCGTGTACGGGCTCGACGCAAGTCGCCGGATGGGCTTGTGACCGAGCAGCTTTGTGAGCGCATTCGCTTGACGTTGTCCGCCTGAAGTAAGTGGCCGCAAATGGTCAGGGCCGTCGAAGCGATAGCGACTCCCGGCCTTCGCGTGACGGATAAGCCACACCCGACCTGGGCGCGTTGCGGGATCAATGGCGGCGAGCAACCCGAGCTCCGTCGGGTACGAAAGCAGTGTCCGTGCTTCGTCAACGGTGCACCAGCGCACTGCGTCCACTTCCGGATCGATACCGCAAGGTTCGTCACCGCACCACGCCATCAACCAATAGTGCACGGTCTTGAGAACATTCCCCGCGAAATAGCTGATCGACTCCAGTTGATGCTCTACCTGTACCGATCCTCCGAGTTCTTCCCGAACTTCACGCTTCGCGGTTGCTTTGAGTTTTTCGTGGGGCTCGCGTTTTCCTTTTGGGAACGACCAGTCGTCGTACTGCGGTCGATGCACGATGGCAACACGCGGAGTGCCGTCGGCGTCGAGACGTCGCACAATTCCTCCGGCCGCCTCAATCTCGTTCATCCGCGAGGCAACGTCCGCAGCAGCGCTTGTTGCATCAGTGCGTCGTGGGTATTCGTGCCAACTACGGTCGCCAACTTGTGCCAGGTGCCGTCGCCGTCGAGCGTCCAGGCCAAGGTGTCGTCGGCGAGACAGGTGGCAAGCATGGTGTCGAGCTCGCTGCGTAGTGCTGGCGTGTCGATGGGAACTAGCGCCTCGACGCGCCGGTCCAGGTTGCGCGGCATGAGGTCGGCAGAACCGAGGAGGTATTCCGCGGAATCGCCCGGTTGGCCGAAGCGGTACACGCGCGAGTGCTCGAGGAAACGCCCTATCAACGAACGCACGCGAATGTTCTCGCTGAGACCTGCGACACCAGGTCGCAAACAACAGATACCGCGCACGATGAGATCAACCGTGCAGCCAGCTTGTGAGGCGCGATACAGCAAATCAATCATCTCGGGATCGACCAGGCTGTTCATCTTGAACGTGATGCGCCCGGTGGCGCCGTTGGCCGTCTCTGCTTCGATCAATGCGCGCAGTTGATTCCGCATTTGTGATGGAGCGACGACGAGGTGTTGATAGTTGCCGTCGTGGCTGTATCCCGTGAGGTGGTTAAACAGGTCGGAGAGATCCTGGCCGAGCTCGAGGTTGGTACTGAAGAGCCCAAGATCTTCGTATACGTGTGCGGTTTTCGGGTTGTAGTTGCCCGTCCCGATATGAAAATACCGGCGAATACCATCATCTTCTTGACGCACGACCAAAAGCAGCTTTGCGTGGGTCTTGAGGCCGACAAGTCCGAATACAACGTGTACACCCGCTTCTTCGAGGACGCGGGCCCGTTCGATATTGGCTTGTTCGTCAAAGCGGGCTTTCAGCTCAACGAGGGCCACCACCTGTTTGCCAGCCTCAGCTGCCGAAACAAGCGAGCGCACAATGCCTCGGTCATCACCCGCAGTGCGATACAAGGTCTGTTTGATCGCGAGCACGTGGGGGTCGCGGGCGGCCTGATCGAGAAATGCTTCAACCGACGTGGTAAACGAATCGTACGGATGATGCACAAGTAAGTCGCCTTCGCGCAGCGCGCGAAAGAAATCCGGGGGCGCTTCGGTGGTGCCGGCGATTACCGCGGGAGTTTGCGGTACCCACGCGGGTGCTTTGAGGTCCGACCGATTGAGCGCGTACAGCTCCATCAGCCCGCCGAGATCGAGCGGGGCGTCCACGACGTAGACATCGGCGCGCGAGAGTTCGAGCTCGCGACACAACAACTCGAGAATATCTTCGGTCATCGTGGTGTCGATTTCGAGCCGGACGACGTGCCCAAACTTGCTGCGCTGGCGCAGTACGACCTCCATAGCCGCCAGGAGGTCTTCCGACTCGTCGGCCAACTCAAAGTCGGCGTCGCGGGTGACTCGGAACGGAAAGTGTTCGACAACTTCCATACCGGGAAACAAGCGGGGGAGATGTGCTGCGATGAGCTGTTCGAGTGCAACGAAACGCTCGTGGTCGGGAAGTGCGACGAATCGTGGCAGCAGCTGGGGCACCTTGACGCGAGCGAAGCGCTCAACTCCGGACTCCGGGTCGCGCACGGTGACGGCAAGGTTCAACGACAGGTTGGAGATATACGGAAACGGGTGCGCCGGATCGACGGCGAGGGGCGTGAGGACCGGGTAGACGAGACGCTCGAACACTTCATCGAGGTACTCGTGGTCATCAGCGCGCAGATCGGACCAGTCGACGAACTCGATGTTGTGTTTCTCGAGCTCGGGGACAATGGCGTGGCGAAAGGTTGCCGCGAGTTGGGACGAGAGTCGCTCCACCACTCGGCGTACCGCACGGAGCTGGTCTATGGGGCGCATACCGTCGGCGGGAGTTGTGCGCACTCCGGCGGCCACCTGCTCTTGGATGGCCGAGACACGCACCTGAAAGAACTCGTCGAGATTCGAGCTGAAGATTGCGCAGAACTTTGCCCGCTCAAGAATCGGGCGCGCCGGATCATCGGCCAGGGCAAGGACACGTTCGTTGAATGCGAGCCAGGACAGCTCACGGTTGAGGAACCGGTCGGGTTCGCCCGTTGCGACGGAATCCGGCATACAACGAGCGTAGTGTCCGGCGGAAAGGTCCGGATTCGGTGCGAATCGTGGTCGCCGAGCCGATACCCTCTCGACCGCATGTCCGCATCGACCGACCCGCATATGGAGATGACGCCCTTTAGTCGCCTGGCCGTAGCCCAGGCGGCAAGCATCGCGGGAGATACCTGCCTGAACGTGGCGTTGGCGGGTTCGATCTTTTTCACGCTGAATCCGAGCCAGGCGCGATCCAAGGTGCTGCTGTTTCTTGTCTGCACCATGTTGCCGTTCGTGCTGCTGTCACCGCTTATTGGTCCAGCACTCGACCGCAGTCGCAGCGGTCGTCGCTTGGTTGTGGCTGCGTGCGCCATGGGACGCGCTATCTGTTTGTTCACCTTGGCGCTGTACATCAATGACCCACCGCCGAGGAGCTATCTGTTGTTCCCGTTGGCGTTTGGCGCGCTGATGTTCTCCAAAGGGCACAATGTGGCGAAGAGTTCGTTGGTGCCTGCAGTCGTGCGCGGGCAGCAAACGTTTGTGAAAGCCAACTCGCGCCTCGCAATTATCAGCGTCATCAGTGGTGCTGCTGCTGCGGCACCAGCCGTGGCGCTGTTCAAGTTTGTCGGATCAGCGGCAACCTTGCGCCTTGGTGCAGTGGTGTTCGTGGTGTGCACGTTGTTTGCGTTGCGCATTCCGAAGGCGCCAATTGTGTCGTCGCCGCTTTCGGAAGCTGCCAAAGCCGAACTGCACGCGCGCTCTATTGTCCTTTCGGGGACGTTGATGGCATTGATCCGTTCGGGTGTGGGGTTCTTAACGCTCCTGACGGCGTTTTGGATTAAGAGTGCCGGGCAAACTGCGATCGCGTACGGGCTTGTGGGGGCAGCTGCGGCGGCGGGCAACCTCGGTGGGGTTCTGGCTGCGCCGGGAATACGTACGCGCGTTCGCGAAGAGACCATTCTCGCCAGCGCGGCCATCGGAGCGGGCATCACGAGTTTGCTTTGCGCGCGCTTTGGCAACCTCGCCGGGTTGTGTATTGCGGCATCGGTAGTTGCGGTGAGCGCAGCAGCAAGCCGACTTTCGTTCGATGCACTGGTGCAGCGGGACGCTCCGGACGCAATGCGGGGACGCGTCTTTGCCCGTTATGAGACGCGCTTTCAGCTGACTTGGGTGATCGGGGCGGTCATCCCAGCGTTGATCTCGATCTCGAATCGAGTCGGCCTGTTCATATTGGCAGTCGGTGGTATTGGAGCGGGCCTGATGTACGTCGCCGGACTGCGACGCATGCGTGAGAGCCGCGGTGCAGCTAGTGCGCCGGTCGAGCCCACGATGCCGACGGCCTCACTCGGCATGGAGGAAACGCTAGGTATCGACGTTTCGCTCGGGGATATACCCGATGATTCATCCGATGGGCGGAAAGCTCCGTTTCGCAACAGCGCACCAGAAACGTCGGTGCCGGAAGTGGCGATCGACGAACCCCCGTCGAGCCGCGCAGATTGAACGGTCAGGTGTTGTTCGACTCCGGAAGATCGATGCGCGCCAGCCACAAGCCCGGCGCTTCGATTTCGGCCGGGGTCGGCAACATCTGTTCACTCGACCAGATTCGGTTCAGTCCTTCGAGCCCGGCGCGTTCGACGACCCCGGTGCAAAAGTGCTCACCGAGCTCATATTGCGCGCGCGTCAGCTCAACCCCGAGCAGGCCCTCGATGAAACGGTCGGCCTCGCCGCGCTCGAGACGATGGCGTCGGCGCGCCTCTTCTACCCGGGTGAACTCAGGGATCAGCCCGGAACCGATCTGTGCGCACACGGTGTCTGCGAATCCTTCGAGGATTGCGAACAGTGTTTGCAGTTCGCGCAGGGTAACAACCTGGCGGGGAGAACGCATCGCGCCCAAGAGTGTCTGCGGATCGACTTCGAAGCCGGCGAACGCCTCCTCGTCGAGTTGCGCGGGGTCGAGCATCCCGCCGCCGAGCAATCGCTCATCAAACTCACCGAATGCCGATCGCATACGTTCTGCGTCAATCTCGTAACCCGAGACGTACTCAATTGCGAGTCGGGAGAGACGCCGTTGCACCCAAGGTACGGTGCGCAACGCAACCCGAACGGTTTCGAAGAGTGCAACGTGTAGTCGTACACTGCGCGCGTCGAGCGACCACGCGTCGGCAAACGCCGTGATGTTTGGCTCGGAAAACACGATTGTCGGCTGATCATTGGTCGGAAGAGGAAGGTCGTAGCGACCGAGTGCATGCTTGGCCAGCTCGCCCACCATCGAGCCCGCCTGCATCCCGAGCAAGAGTGGCGCCATCATCGGCAGCATGCCGGCGAGCGAACCCAGTCCCGGCATCAACTCTTGTCCGAAGGGCGATTCGCCTTCGGGGAACGGATTCGACTCGAGCGTTCGTTGCAGCGGCGTGGCGAATGCCTCGAGCACCGGCCGTAGCGCATCAAGGTGGGTGTCGGCCCACGCTCGGCGACCAAGGACGAATACGGAAGTTGCGAGCACTTCGGTGATGCCGGTGGTGGAGGCAACGTGTTGGCGTGCCAGATCGGCCATGGCGCGACATTCGGCGTCGACCGCGGGATCGATCGGCGAGTCGGTGGGGACATTCGTGGTGCCGAACGTCATCATGGGTGTGGTGTCCTCTGCGCCGAGGGCGACAAACCCGGCAACTTGGTGGGCCACTTCCCAGTTCAGCGGGCCGGGGCTCGCCAGTATTCGCATAAGTGCAGCCAAGTCGAAGTCGGCGGGGAGTCCGAACGGGAGTGGCTGGCCATCTTCGCCGGGGATTTGTGGATTTTCCGACACAGGGGCAGTCTAGGGAAATGCGCAGCATTGCAGTCATCGGTGGGGACAGTCGGTTGGGAACGCGCGTCGTGGCCATGTTGCGCGACGACCCTCGGGTCAAGCGGCTCGTGGTCTTTGGCGCCCAGGTTGCACCCTCCCCGGGATGTGAGGTGCATGCCGTCGACCTTGCGGGTGCCGATCTGCGTTCGTACCTCGCCGACATCGACGTAGTGGTGGATTGCGCAACGCGAGTGGATCCGATCCCGGAGCCCGTGTTGATGGAACGCATGACGACGACCACGACCGACAATCTCATGCGGGCGTGCGAACTGGTCAGTCGTGTCGTCGTCGCATCAACGACGTCGGTATATGGCGCTTGGGCGAATGCTGCATCGCCGCTCGCCGAATCGGCAACAATTCGTCCCAACCCCGGGTTCGCGTCAGCGACGCATGCGGCGGAGATCGAGCGCCGCTGGCTGGCATGGTCGATGGGCCACGCACCTCGTGAGAGTGTGATTTTGCGGATTGCTCCGATCGTTGCGCCGGGGAGTTCTGACTTGCTCGCAGTGTTGCAAGCGGGACGACCGCCGGTCGTGCCACGTGGCGTTGCGCCGGTAGTCCAGGTAGTGCACGTTGATGACGCGGCGCGCGCGGTGGTCGCAGGAATCTTCGAGTTTCCGGCGGGGGTGGTCAACATTGCCGCCGATGGCGCCGCATCGCGGGACGAAGTGACTGCGATGCTCCCCGGACGTCATCAGGTTCGCCTTCCGGAAGAACTGCTTGCACGAGCGCTCGACGCATTGTGGCGAACGGGCGTTGGTGATGTCCCGGCTGCGGCGCTTGCGTTTCTGGAGCAGCCACCTGTGGTCGCAACGGATAAGGCGCGCGAACTCGGCTGGATACCGGCGTTTACGAATATGCACGCAATCGCGGAGTGCATGCCCGAAGCGGCGTACGTGTTGCCACCCGAGGCGAAGCGCATCGTTGTGCGGACCGGGATCGCAGCCGGTGTTGTCCTCGCTGGGGCCGCCCTTTTGGTGCGCCGGAGCCGACGTCACCGTCGGCGTTCGCGGCGCTGACTTATACGACGGGGAGAAACTTCGAACTCCACGTATCCCATTCGGGCGTGAAGTAACGAACGCGCACCTTCTTGTATTCCTTGATGCTCCACAACAGCGCGTATTCGAAAACTGCGGTCTCGTCGCGAATTGCGGCAATCGTTGCTTCGCAGTCCTGCGCATTCCGGCCGTGCACCATCGTAAAGACCGTGTACGGCCAATCTTCGTAGGTTGGGCGGCGGTAGCAATGACTCACCGCAGCAAACCCCGCCATCATCGGGCCGATTTCCTCGAGTTGGTCTTCTGGTACAGCCCATACGCCCATTGCGTTGGCTTTGTATCCGGCATTGCGGTGATTCATGACCGCGGCGAAACGACGCATGAGTTTGCGATCACGGAATGTGGTGAGCAGGTCCAGCACTTCTTCTTCGGAACAGCCCAGTTCGCTACCAACATCTGCCCACGGACGGTCCGACATCGGTAAGTCCTCTTGGAGCAGCACGATTGCGCGGCGCTCGAGCGGGCTGAGGATAGGCGCCTCCATGTGGGCTTTGCGCTCCGGGCGCTCATGGGCGAGCACCTCTGCTTTGGCATCCGCAGCAAGTGTGCCGGTCATGTCGAGCTTGACCCCAATCTTGTAGAGCTTGAGGGTCGGAAGTTTGCGAGTCACGACTGCGCCGGAATTGGTGTGCAGCACATCGAGATGGGCGTCGAAATCCTCACCCGGTGGGACAGCGAGTGTGTACCAAAGGTTGTACGCATGGTTGCGCTTGTAGTTGTGGCTGACGCCAGGGTGCTCGTTGATGACTTCTGCAGCGTCATCGACGCGTTCAGGATCGACCTTGGCTGCAACGAGCGCTGACGAAAACCCGAGTGCACGTGTGTCGAAAATTGCAGACAGTTGTCGAAGCACTCCGGCAGCTTTCGCTGCGCGCAACCGATCCTGAATCTCGGTACGCGTCACGCCGATACGGGCTGCGAGCTCTCCGTAGGGATCGACGTGCAGGGGAAAATCCCATTGCACAGCATTCAGGAGCGCTTGGTCGGTCGAGTCGAGTTCGGGCATGGTGTCCTCCGGCGGGGCATTCTCGCCTGAATGGCGGTTGGGAAGCGACTCAGGCCGCAGCGACTGTGATTCGTACCGTTGCCGGCTCGGAGGTGCTTACCCGCTGGAGCTCGATCCGGCTTCCCGGAGACGCCTCATGGATCCGGCGCAACAACGCGCCAGAGGATCCAACGGGTTGTCCGTCGAGTGTGGTCACGAGGTCGTCGACGCGCAGCCCCGCACGGTCAGCGGGACTTCCTGCGGCGACTGCAGTCACGCGAACTCCTCGTCCATCGTCCGTTGTGGCGAGCCCGATCCAGCCTGCGCGAATCGTGCCGGTGCGGCGGAGCTGGTCGAGCGTTGCCCGGGCGCTTCCGATCGGGATCACGGTCGCGTACCCGTTGCTGGTAAGACCCGACACAATCCCGATGACCCTGCGTTGCGTGTCGAGTACGGCGGCACCCGGTATCCCGTTGCGCGCCGCGATGTCGGTGCGCGCTAAGCCCAGGATCGGGGTTGTTGTTTTTTCCTCGGTTGCAGCCGTGTCGACGGCAGTAATCGAACCTTCGCGGGTTGTTCGCGTTGACGCAACCACGACGCGTTCACCGATTTCGGGGCTGCGTCGGGTGGAGAGTTCAGCGGGTGGGAGCACGAGGTCGGTGCGCACTGCCGCGAGGTCAATTGCCGGGTCGATCGCCATCAGCGTTGCCGGGATCCCGTTGACGCGCAGCGACGGAGAACCCGCGAGCGCGAGCGCACTCGTCACGACGATGCCGTCACCAAATGCAACTCCGGTGAAGCGCGACCCAGTTGCGGTATCGATCGTGACGGTTCCGTCCGTGCGGGGAAGCGAAGTGTTCACGCCCCCGACGAGCGATGCGCGTCCGGTGGGTTCGACCTGGAGTGCCATTACCGTTAATCCGACGATGCATGCGGCCGCTCCCCCGAGCGCGCCGAGCGCTGCGGTGGTCCGAAACCCACGGCGGCGTGGCGTTCCGGGGGCGGGAGGTAGTGGGCCGAGTTCCGACGGATGCCGCCAGAGCCGATCCATGGGATCGGGGGGTGGACAAAACTCGGGGTCATTGGGCACGGGGCCGAGGGTAGCGAGATGTATCGGACTTTCCCAGCCGCCCCCGGCGCAGGTACGCCGGAAAGCTCCTAGCCTTTGCCTACCGGAAGCTTCACTTTCGTACCGATTTGGTCGATAGACGGAGTAATCCGACTCGAGTGGCGGAAGTGATGCTGCGACATCTCTCGATTAACGCGCAATATGACAGCGAGCTCGGCCGAATGCGCGAGCTCGAGCGCCTTATTGCTTGGATGCACACCATCGTGCTGGCCCCGGTGGTCCTGATCTGCCTGTTGCAATTTCGGTTTGACCAGCCGCAGATGCTCACGCCGGTGATCCTCGGGGTGACGACGTTGGTGTCGTGGATTGTCCTGAGTCGCACCCCAACGTTGCGTTCGTTACGGGCGCTCGGGATTTTTGCGCTCGTTGCCGACTCGTTGCTGCTGATTGTCAGCATGTTCTTGTTCGATAACGACCCCAAAATTGAGCGAGGAATTTACTTCTGTTTGGTCCTCGTACTGGTCTCGGCCGCAGTGCGATTTCAGTTCTGGGGTGGTCTTATCTCCGGGGTGGTCTGCGCGGCGGCAACTGCCGTTTGGACCATCAACTTCCAGCGGGACGGCCTTGACAGTGCCGTGGACTATGGGTCCGTTGCGATGCGAGCGATGGTGTTCATCGTGCTCGGAATCATCGTTGGGATCATCATTCAAGGACTCGAAAACGCGCGATCGTCATTGCGTCAGCGCGCCCAACAGTCCGAGCTCATTACGCGGTTTGCGCTGGATGCTCCCCAGCGTTCCGAAACCGACAACATTGAAGCGTTGGCCCAGATGGTCTACGACGAACTCGATTGCTCTGGGGTATGGGTGTTCTTATTCGATCCATCGACTGCTCGCCTTCATGTTGCGAGCTATGCCGGAAAGAATCGGGCCGGAGTAAACGCATACCCATCGGGTCTGTCAATGTCCGAACATGACCATCCGGTTGTCCAAGTGTTTTCCAGCGGGTCCTCCAATGCGCAACGGGATGAGAGCGGCATCGAGATGGTTGGTGTTCCGTTGCGAGCTGGCGGCCGCACCCTGGGTGCAATTCTCCTCGCGCTCCAACCGAATGCGTCGCTGCACGGCGCTGAACTCCGGGCATTAGACACCCTCGGAGCTGAGCTTGCCCAGGTCCTGGAGAACGTGCGCCTTGGCGATGTGCAGCGCGAAACCATCAGCGAACTGCGACGCCTTACGGAGCTCAAAGATGATTTCATCGCAGTGGCGAGTCACGAGCTGCGCACTCCTCTCACTGCAATGCGCGGGTTTGTGCGGGCGCTGCGCGACGTGCGCGCGAATCCCGAGCAGTCCGAACGCGCAGTCCAGGCGATTGACCGGCAGGTTGAGCGAATGCACCGTTTAGTGGAGGATCTGCTTGCAGTGTCCATGATTGATAGCGGACGAGCCGCGCAGATTCCGCAAGCAGTTGTTGTTCGTGAGGTAGCGGACCGCTGTTGGCAGAACCTGATTGTGGACACGTCTCGTCACGAGCTGGTGCTCACGATTGCATCAGACTTCCCGCACATATCTGCCGATCCTGCGTTTTTCACTCGCGTGCTCGAGAATCTTCTTGCGAACGCTGTGCAGTTCTCTCCGGAGGGGGGCCCGGTCGAGGTTGCGGCGCGGGTAGAAGCGATTTCTGGAGGTCGTTTCGCACGAATTGAAGTCATCGACCAGGGTGTCGGAATCCGTCCCGAAGAGTTGGATCAACTGTTCGAGAAGTTCGTTCGGTTGCCTTCGAACCGCCGACCTGAGGGTACGGGCCTCGGTCTTTACATTGTGAGCGGGCTGGTCAAAGTCATGGGCGGCACAACCGGGGTGACGAGTCGCCCGGGTGCAGGATCGTGTTTCTCGTTCACCGTGCCGCTGGTTGCCGGTGCGCCCATTGCGAAAGGATCTCGGGTCGCTGCTCCGGACTCGGCGGAGCGTTAGATACTGCGCCTCGGCACCGGAACACTCGATGTTCCTAGACTGGCGGAATCCGCCGTTCGGCGGGATGCCTCCATGCTGTATCTCACTATCGCCCTCCTTGTCATGATCTTCGGGATCGCGCTCGTGCTCCTTCGGCACCGGCGCCCGTCCTCGATGGGCCACTCGATCGGCACATTCGAGAAGGAAATGCGCGCGCTTGCGCCGGAGGAAGGCGAATATGGCGCGTGATCTCGCGATCGACCTGGGGACGGCAAACACCTTGGCGTACGCCCGCGGGCAGGGCATCATCTTGAACGAACCAACGGTGATTGCGCTCAATAGCCGTACCCAAGATGTGCTTGCGATGGGGCACGAGGCGTGGCAGATGATCGGTCGCACCCCGGGGTACATCGTGGCGGTACGTCCGCTGCGGGGCGGGGCAATTACTGACTTCGAGATCACACAGCGCCTGATCCGCCTCTTGTTCCAACGCGCGGGAGTATCACGACTGAACCGATCTCGCGTGCTGATCTGTGTGCCGTCGGCAATTACGCATGTCGAACAACGCGCCGTGCTTGAAGCGGCACGACGTGCCGGGGCTGCCGCGACATACCTCATCGAACAGCCGATGGCTGCCGCAATCGGTGCTGGACTTCCGATCCACGAACCCCTCGGAAATATGGTCGTCGACATCGGGGGTGGCACCACCGAGGTAGCGGTCATCTCGTTGGGCGGAATCGTTGCACTTGAAGCAGTTCGAGTTGGCTCCTTCGACATTGATGCGTCGATCCAGACCTACGTGCGCAAAGAGTACGGAATTGCGATCGGCGAGCGCACTGCCGAAGAGATCAAAGTTGCTATCGGGAGTGCGTATCCGACGCCCGATGAGTTCAAAGCCGAGGTTCGCGGTCGCGATCTGATGACCGGCCTGCCAAAGGTCATCATCTTGTCGCCCGAAGAGGTGCGCGAGGCGATTGAAGAGCAAGTGCGCGCCATCTGTGACGCAGTGATCAGTGCGCTTGCGCAGACGCCACCCGAATTGGCGCAGGATCTCATCGAGAACGGTGTGAACTTGGTGGGCGGTGGCGCAATGTTGCGCGGCCTCGATCTGCGGATTTCGAGAGAAACGCAGCTCCCGGTCCACTTGGTGCAGGCGCCGCTCGAAGCGGTGGTGCTGGGTGCTGGCCGTTGTTTGGAGTCGTTCGACGCGCTGCGCGACATGTTCATGAACAAGCCGCGCTCCTAGCCTCTATTCAGGGTGGAGGAGCTCTGCGGCTTGCCGGGTTTGCCAATCTCGATCCGTGCGGGCGTGCGCCAGCGCGGCGTCCACTTCGGGTCCCGAAAACGGCGCGAGGGCGAGGACAGCACGGCGTCGGATAGCAGGTTTGTCGGTGCATGCACTCAAGATCGCGGGAAGTCCGCGCGCATCGCCGAGCGCACCCAATGCCGCCACGCTCGCTTCTCGGACCAACGCATCAGGATGTGTTGTTGTGGTGCGGGCCAGTACGGGCACTGCCTGGTCGCGGGTCGCTCGGGTGCGCGCACATTCGCCGAGGGCTGCTGCGGCGGCGTATGCCACCTGAGTGTCGGGGTCCTTGAGTAGCTCGAGCAACACGGGGACCAGTGCCGAGCTTCGGCGCGCTTCTGCAAGTTCGCTTACTCGCCGCCGAATTGATGCCGCAGCGTCGTGCGCGCTGGCCTCGAGTGCAGCAACGACGCGAGCATGATTGCCCCGCGCCGCGATTACCGTGAGGGCGGCCGATCGAACACGCACATCGGGATGTTGAGACCGGGTCGCTTCGAGGCGTGACCACGTGCCACGCGGGAAATGTTCATTCGAGCGAAGCGCAAGAATCTCCACAGCGGATGCGGCGTCCATGACGCGGCATCGTAGGGCTTAGCGGTGGGTGTTCAGGATTGCGACGACAATGCCGAACAACGACCCCGCAATGATGGCTGCCGTCACAATTCCGCACATCGCGGCAAGGAACATGGCCGACGTGCCCGCAGCAACCCGGCGGGCCCAGCTGGTTTCTGGGCGATGCACGCGGCGAGGGCTACCTGGTGCGCGCCGCGTGTCGAGGAGCTCGATGGCACGGTCGACGGTCTGTCGAGATGCTGGGGCAAGGGGGCTGCGGCGGACATGCCCACTCGCAATGCGGCCTCGACGAGCACGCGCCCGCGCGTTCACCCGCGACCGATCGGTGAGGTCCGACGTGGCAGGCTTAGAGGACTTGATGGCCATGACACCTCTCTTCGGAGACTTGTATCGGCCGGTGTTCCCGAAAGCTGAAATGAACCAAACCGAGCTCGAACCAAAACCTGATCCCACGCCTCTGCCGGTAGTGGGGAGTGCCTGGACGCGTGGTCAGCGGGTCGTCCTGGCGCTCGTCATGCTCATTGCGTTGACTGGTTTGGTTGGAGTCAGCGTGCGGCCGGCGAAGGTCATCTTCACGCCGGGCACCGCCGACCCGGTGAATCCGATCATCAACATCACCGGCGCGCCGACGTATCGCGACGATGGCAGGGTGTTGTTCTTGACCGTCTTTCAATCGAGTCGTCGTCCCACGCTCTTTGAGCTCGCGGCGGCCTATCTCGATGCGGATGCCGAGATCGAAAACGAACGCGACGTGTTTGGTACCCAAACCCGCAAAGAAGCAAACGAATTAGATCAAGTGATGATGACGACCGCGCAGGCCTCCGCCAAGGCGGCAGCGCTGCGGCGTCTCGGGTACACCGTGACCATTTCGGGGGACGGCGTGCGAGTGCTCAGCGTCGAGTCGTCGGCACCAGCGGCCTTGGTGCTCAAACCCGGTGACGTCATCACGGCAGTTGATGGTCAAGGGGTGTCCCGAGTAGATCAGCTTTCGCCGTTGGTACGCACCCGTGCTCCTGGTGCTGAGATCAACCTCTCGATCAAGCGGGGAGAAACAGCGATCAATGTCACCACCACAACGATCGCAAATAGCAATGGCGAAGCGGTTATCGGTGTCACGGCCGCAACGGCGGGTGCGCGTTTCGATTTCCCGGTCGATATCACGATTACGTCGGGAGAGGTGAGCGGTCCGTCGGCGGGCCTTGCGTTTACGCTCGGCATCATCGATGACATGACTCCGGGGGACCTGGTTGGCGGCGGGAAAGTAGCTGCGTCGGGAACCATTACTCCGGACGGCGTGGTGGGCCCGGTCGGCGGCCTGCAGCAAAAGGCGGTGGCCGCGAAGCGAGCCGGCGCGCGGCTCATGCTTGTCCCCGATTCCGAGGTCGATGAAGTGCGTTCGTCCGATGTCGGAATTGAAGTGGTTGGTGTAAAAAACCTTGACGACGCGTTGCGTGCTTTGGCAGCGGCCGGCGGCACTCCGCTCCCGAGTTCCTAGTCGGGGTGCACCGAAGGTGGGAACCGCGTAACATTCGCCCCGCATTAGGAGGCCCACGTATGGCGAATCAGGATTCAAGTCGGCTGATTGCGTCGGGCGGTCGCATGCTTCCCGAAGAAGTCGCGAACCGTTCTTTCCGTTCGGCATTGCGGGGGATTTCCGAGAGCGACGTTCGCACCTTCTTGCGACGCGTCGCCGATGAGATGGCCCGCATACGCGCCGACGAATCGGCGTTGCGCGAGCGCATCGCCGATCTCGAGGCTCGTTCCAACGCACCGGTGTCCTTGACCGAGCAGCAGCTACTCGATGCACTTGGAGAAGAGACCGCCAAAGTCCTGCGCTCTGCTCAGGATGCAGCAGATGAGATTCGTACCAAGGCCGAAGCGCGTGCGGCACTGGTGCGTCGTGAAGCCCAGGACGAGGCGCGTCGAGTCCGCGAAGAGGCGGACCAGACCGTCGGCGCGCGCCTGGCTGAATCGCAGGCGGAGGCCAACACCATTCGCGAAACGGCGGACGCCCGAGCAATGGCGATGATCGCGGATGCCGAATCGCGGGTCAGTGGAATCCGCACTGAAGCCGAGCGCGAAGCCGAGCTGATTCGCGAGCGCGCGGCGCGCGCGTCGGAAGCGCATCTCGAAGATGCGCGCACCTCCGGACGTGAATTGGTTGCAGAAGCACGCGCCGTGCGCGAACGCATCATCACGGATCTCGTCACGAGACGGACTTTGCTCCAAGAACAGATCGAGGAACTCCGCAAAGGGCGAGAGGCACTGCTTGGTGCGTACAAGGTGGTGAAAGAAACCCTCGATGCTGCCACCGAGGCACTTCGCGAGGTCGAAGTCCGGGCGGCAAGCGAACTTATGAGCGAAACTCCCGACGCAGCGATGGCCGAGCTTGCATCGATCTCGGAGGGCCCGGATCGGGCCGTGTTTTACGACCAAGACGCGGCTATTGCAGCGGAAGATGCGCTCGAAATCGCACTTGCTGAGGTGATGGCAGCAATCCCGAGCACCACCGACTCCGGTGCGGTCATCGAACTCGAAACCGTCGTCGTGGTCGAACAATCAGTTGCCATCGAGTCCGAGATGGCGGCAACGCAAATTGCCGATTTGGCTCCTATGGTCGCAACAGCCCCCGACGAAAAACTGCTGATGGCGGACGAAGAGCCGCCGGTAGCGGTCGACGCGCTCTTCGCTAAGTTGCGCGCCGCTCGGGCCGACGCGGTCGGTGAGGCGCGCCAAGTGCTCGACACCGCGGTCGAAACAAGTGTCACCGAGACGGAGATCGCTATCGACGAGGTAGTTGCGCAAGAAGTCGCTTCGCTCGCCGCAGGGGCGATGACCGTCACTCCCCAATCCACATCGGAGGACGATGCGGTTCGCGATGCGCAGGTGCAGGCAATCGACGCTGCTGCGCCGGCAGTTATTCGCAAAGCCAAGCGGATCCTCCAGGATGAGCAAAACGAACTGCTGGATGCGTTGCGCACCGCCAAGCGCACTCCGGCCTCGGAGACAATGCTTCCGGATCGAGCAAGCCGCATGGTCGTGTGGTCGGCTGCGCTCGAATCCGGAGTCGCCGGTGTGTTTGCTGCAGGATGGGAAAGCATCGATCGGGCCGGCACAGTTCCCGAGCGCGCTCCGGCTGCGCTGGTGGAAGAAGCGGTCGAAGCGATCTTGGCCCCTTGGCGGGACCGGCTTGCCGACGCGATCGACCAATCAACCGATGGCGACGCAGTCACAAGGGTTGGAGCTCGTTTCCGCGAGTTTCGGGCCCAGCAACTCGACACGGCGATCCGTGAGGTGTTGGCGTTGGCTTATGCGCGGGGTGTGTACGACGCAGCACCGAACGACGCGATTCTGCGTTGGATCCCCTCCGAGGTTGGGCACTGTCCGGATTGCGATGACAATGCACTCGAACCCGTCCGCAAAGGCACTCCGTTCCCAACGGGGCAAGTCTTCCCGCCGGCCCATCCCGGATGCCGTTGCATGCTGGCAGTCAGCGTGGTTGGCGCGACCCTCCAGTAGCCCGCGTCCCTGGATCGGGTCTGGCGATCTAGCCTGACCATCATGCGAGCCGTTCCCAGCCCTCCATCGTCGTCACGCGCGCCTCGGGTCAAGCTTTGGATCCTCGGCGTCGCTGCGGCAATTCTCTTCGTGCTCCTCTTGAGTCTGCGCCAATCGGTGCTGCTTTATACGGATGCGCTGTGGTTTAAGGGCGTCGGGTTCGGGAGCGCCTTTACCACGACGTTGGCCGCGAAATTCGTGCCGTCGTTGTTACTCACATTGGTGTTCTTTGCATTGTTGTGGGGAAACCTCATGATCGCGGCGCGCCTTGCGCCGCCGCCGCGCCAGGATTCCGCCGAAGATCAACTCATTGGCCGGTACCGCCGAGCTGCAGGACCGTATGCCGGGCGTATCCGAGTCGCCGTAGCAGTGTTCTTCTCGCTCATTGCCGGTGCGAATGTCAGCACACATTGGCGTGAGTGGATTCTGTTTCGCAACGCGCAGCAGTTCGGTACAAAGGACCCCCAGTTCAATGTAGATATCGGCTTTTATGTCTTTCGGTTGCCGTACATCCAGTTCTTCTTGGGGTGGTTGTTCGCAGCGTTTGTGATTCTGTTTGTCGTCATCCTGATTGCGCACTATCTCAACGGCGGTATCCGTGTACAGCCGCCGTTCCAGCGCGTGACTCCCCAAGTCAAGGCGCACCTTTCGGTGTTGCTCGGCATCACTGCAGTCGTGCGAGCATTGCAGTACTACTTCGATCGGTTTGAGCTCAATTTTTCGAGTCGTGGAGTGGTCGACGGCGCCACCTACACCGATGTGAAAGCGCAGCTTCCAGCGCTCAACCTGTTGATCTTCATTGCGATCGTGGCCGCGGTGCTGTTCCTCGTCAACATCTGGCGCCGGGGATGGGTTCTGCCGATCATCGCCGTTGGGCTTTGGGCGTTTGTGGCCATCATCGTCGGAACGATTTATCCCGCCGCAGTACAGCGCTTTCAGGTTCGTCCGAATGAAGTTGCGAGGGAAAAGCCGTACATCATGCGCAACATCGAAGCGACTCGAACGGCGTTCGGCATTGCCGATGTGGAACAGCGACCCTTCAATTACGAGGATTATCTGCGTCGAGATTCCACATCGGGACAGCGCCCGAATCTCGCGGTGGGTCAGAGCGTGGTGCTCGAGAACCAGCCAACACTCAACAACGCGCGGCTGTGGGATCCGCAGTGGTTACGTCAGTCGTTTCAGAACCAGCAAGGGTTTCGTTCCTTCGACGTGTTCTCGTTCCTTGATGTCGATCGCTATGACATCGGAGGTGTGCGTTCGCCGGTGCTCATTGCGGGCCGCGAACTGAACTCCAATCGCCTGCCGAGCTCAACGTGGACAAGTCGTCACTTGTTTTATACCCACGGGTACGGTGCCGTTGGGGCACTGGGTAACGAAGTGACGAGCGATAATCGACCGCTGTACGAGATCTCGGGCATCCCGCCGAAGGGTCGGCTCGAAGATGCAGTGCGTCCTCGGCCCGAGATTTATTACGGCGAAGGAACGACCGGATATGTCATCGTCGATACCAAGCAAGCCGAGTTCCAACCGAGCGGCACGGGTGAATCCCAGTCGGCGAGCTCGGCGTTTACCGGTGGCGGAGGTATCCAGCTTTCCAACTTCGTCCGGCGTTCTGCCGTCGCCATTCGTTTCGGAGATATCAACCCCCTGATTTCAGGTCAGGTGACTTCGCAATCGCGGGTGTTGTTCACGCGCGACGTGCGCGAGCGGGTTCAACAGATTGCTCCGTTTCTTGCGTTTGATTCCAACCCCTACCTCGTGCTCGAAAACGGACGCATGGTGTGGGTCATCGATGGCTATACGACGACGGATCGTTATCCCTACGCGCAGTCGGTTGCCTCAGAAGATCTGCCGGCGACAAGTGGGTTGCGCACGTCGTTGAACTACGTACGCAATTCCGTAAAGGCAACAGTGGACGCCTATGACGGATCCGTGCGCATGTACGTCGTTGACTCGAGTGACCCGATCCTCAAGGCGTATCGTCGGGCCTATCCGAGTGTGTTCGCTCCGGTTACCGAAGCGTCGCCGACGTTGGTTGCGCACTTCCGGTATCCCGAGGATCTGTTCCGACTGCAGACCGAGGTGTACTCGCAGTATCACGTAACGGATCCCGATGAGTTCTACGGTGGCGAGCCGTTCTGGGCGGTTTCCGCCGATCCCGGAAGTGGCCAGGTAGATCTCACCGAGCTGCGAGCGGCAGCGGCGCAAGCCGCAACGCCGACCTCCGCTCCAGTGGGAGGCCGGGCCACCCGGCTCAAGACCGAAGGCGCGCGCCAAGCTCCGCAGTACCAGCTGATGCGTCTGCCGGGGGGCGATGCCTCGCAGGAGTTCGTGTTGATGCGCGCGTTCGTGCCGATCAACCGCGAAACCCAGCTCTCTGCGTTTATGGTCGCGCGCTCTGATCCGATGGCGCCGGGGCAGCAGCGACTCGTTGCGTATCCGGTGAACAAGGACAGTGGTGCGCCGACACCGGTGTTAGTGGATCGTCAAATCAAAGCCGATAAGGAGATCTCGCCGATCTTTACGTTGTTGGATCAGCGTGGATCGCAGGTCATTCAAGGGGAGCTGCAGCTCATTCCGATCGGAAACACGATCGTGTGGGTTCGTCCGATCTATGTGCAAGGCACGGGGAAGGACAGCTACCCCGAATACACGTACGTTGCTGTCACGTACGGTGATCGGTCGGTATTGCAACGATCCGTCGGTGCTGCGATTGCGCAGCTGTTTTTCAACGGTCCTTCGCTGAGCGAAATCGAAGCGCAGCGTCCGACGACCCCGACGACCCCGACGACCCCGACGACCCCGACGACCCCGACGACAGGGGGAACCGGTGCGGCGGCGCTGCTCGACCAAGCGGGTCAAAAATTCATAGACGCCCAGAATGCGCTGCGGGCCGGCGATCTTGGCCGGTACCAGCAGCTGACCGATGAGGCGAGTCGCCTGGTTGCCGCAGCCCGCGAAGCCCTTGCCACTCCGACCACCACGGCGCCTCCTGGCCGCTAGACCATTCGAGCAGGCCGACCTCGAATTGTTACTATCCAGATAGTGCAAATTCCGGAGGATCCCATGTCGTCGCAGCCTTCGAGCCCGATCGAGGGCCTCGATCTCAGTCGCTACAAGCTGGGCTGGTCAGACAAAGAGCAGTACGTCTACAAGCCGCGCAAAGGCATCAACGAGGAGATCGTTCGCGATATCTCGTGGCACAAGAGTGAGCCGGAGTGGATGACCAAGTTCCGTCTCGACGCACTGGGGCGATTCGAGCGCAAGGCGATGTTGCCGTGGTTCGCAGCGAACATGCCCGACATCGACTTTGACGACATCTTCTACTACATCAAGCCCACCGAAGGGCAGGTGTCGGACTGGGACATGCTGCCCGAGGATATGAAGACGACGTATGAGCGGCTCGGTATCCCCGAAGCGGAGCGGAAGTTCCTTGCGGGAGTCACTGCGCAGTACGAGAGCGAGGTCGTCTATCACAAGAACCGCGAAGATCTTGAGGCACTCGGTGTGTTGTTCTGCGATATGGACACCGCGCTGCGTGAGTACCCAGAGATCGTGCGCACGCACCTCGGAACCGTTATTCCTCCGGGAGACAACAAATTTGCCGCGCTGAACTCTTCCGTGTGGTCCGGTGGTTCTTTCATTTACGTTCCGCCGGGCGTCCATGTTGATATGCCGCTGCAGGCGTACTTTCGTATCAACGCCGAAAACGCAGGACAGTTCGAACGCACGCTGATCATTGCGGACGAAGGTTCCTCTGTGCATTACGTCGAGGGATGTTCCGCGCCGGTGTACTCAAGCGATTCGTTGCACTCGGCGGTGGTGGAGCTCATCGCAAAGCCCGGTGCGCGTATTCGGTACACGACGATCCAAAACTGGTCACCCAACGTGTACAACTTGGTGACGAAGCGAGCGCGCGCCGAAGCCGAAGCAACCGTCGAATGGATCGATGGCAACTTGGGCTCCAAGCTCACGATGAAATATCCGGCGGTCGTGCTCACTGGCCCCAAAGCGCATGGTGAAGTGCTTTCGGTCGCTTATGCCGGGCCGGGTCAGCATCAAGACGCGGGAGCGAAGATGACCCACGCAGCGCCCGAAACCACTTCAGTGATCGACTCGAAGTCCATCTCAAAAGACGGTGGTCGCACGACCTACCGCGGTTTGGTGCGCGTCGAAGAAGGCGCGTACGGAGTCAAAAGTCATGTGCGCTGCGACGCGCTAATTCTGGACGAAGAGAGCCGATCCGACACCTATCCGTACATGGAGGTCGAGGAAAAGGACGCGCGCATCGGACATGAAGCAACCGTCAGCAAAGTTGGCGAAGATCAACTGTTCTATTTGATGAGCCGCGGTCTCTCGCAACAGCAGGCAACGGCCATGATCGTCAACGGATTCATCGAGCCGGTCACCAAAACTCTTCCGATGGAGTACGCCGTCGAATTGTCGCGTCTCATCGAGCTCAACATGGAGGGAGCGGTCGGCTGACCGCTACAGCAATGTCAAAGTTTTCCTCAGAGTCTTCGCGCGCGCTCGGCGGTCCTGACTGGTTGGTCGACTGGCGAGCTCGCGCTGCCGAACAACTGGAAACGCTCGCCTGGCCGACCTCGGCCGACGAAGCGTGGCGCTACAGCCGTATCGATGACTTTGATCTCAACGATTTTCGACCGCTCACCGAAGCGGAGCTCGGCGCAGCGGGAGTCGAGGCGGCTCCGGGCGGCGGCATCCTTGCCGCCGAGGTTGGTGCGCGTGCCGGACTGATCGTCGTGCGCAACGGGCGTGTGGTGCACCGGGAACTTGACGATGCGTTGGCGAGCAAAGGGGTTCGGGTTGAAGGACTCGCCACGACCAACGAACCGAAGGTGCGCGCCGCATTGGGGACAGTCGCCGACGCCTCGGCTGACGCGTTCACCACATTGCACGACGCGTTCCTTGCGGGTGGTGCGGCCATCTATGTTCCGGCAGGCGTTGTGGTCGAGCAGCCGATCGTCGTGGTCCATTGGTGCGAAGGCAACCAGGTCGCGGTGTTCCCGCACACGCTTGTCGTTGCTGAGGCGCAATCGGAAGTCACGATCGTCGAGCGATTTGAGTCCGGCGCTGATCGTGTGTTTGTTGACGCCGTAGTAGAACTCCGCGCGGACGATGGCGCCAATGTTCGGTATCTCGCCGTTCAAGAGTTCGGTGCTGCAACGGTGCAAGTCGCCTTGCAACGCGCACACCTGGGTCGCGACGCCCGAGTTCGGGCGGCAACAGTTGCGCTCGGTGGTGGGTACGCGCGTCAGCGCTGTGAAGCTCGCCTCGATGGAGCCGGTGCCGAAAGCGATCTCATGGCGGTCTACTACGGCGATGGGTCGCAAATGCATGACGTTCGAACGCTTCAGGACCATGTTGCGCCGCATACCCGCAGCACTCTGTTGTTCAAAGGTGCAGTCGAAGAATCCGCACAGTCGGTGTACTCCGGGTTAATTCGCATTCGCGAGGAAGCGCAAAAAGCCGAGGCGTATCAGACCAACCGCAACCTCGTCCTCACGGAAGGTGCGTCCGCCGAATCGATTCCCAATCTCGAGATCGAGACCAACGATGTGCGCTGCAGCCACGCGAGCACGGTCGGACCGATCGATGACGACCAGCGCTACTACCTGGAATCGCGGGGCGTGCACCCGGAAGATGCCGAACGTCTCATCGTGCTCGGCTTTTTCGAGGATGTGTTCGCGAAGTTGCCCATCCGTGCGCTCGAACCGGCATTGCGTCGGGCGGTTTCCGAAAAGCTTGGCCATCTGGAACCGGCATCATGAGCGCACAAACGCATCGCGTTTGTGCGCTGGCGGATCTGGCTCCCGGAACGGCGCGTCGATTCGACGTTGCGCGCCACCGTATTGCCGTTGTCCGTATCGGCGACGATGTCTTCGCAATTGGCGATCGGTGTTCCCACGCCGAAGCATCGTTGTCCGAAGGCGATGTTGATGCGGCTGCCTGCACTATCGAATGCCCGAAGCATGGCGCACTGTTCTCGGTAGCCACGGGCGAACCACAGTCATTGCCGGCGACGAAGCCGGTTCCGGTATACCCCGTCGGCATCCGAGACGGCGACGTGTTCGTGGAGGTCGTGTGACTCACGTGCTCGAGATTATTGACCTCCATGCGGCTGTCATTCCCGACCGCGGCGCGCCGCTCGAGATCCTCCGGGGCGTAGACCTGCAGGTAAAATCGGGCGAGGTACACGCGCTGATGGGACCAAATGGTTCTGGCAAGAGCACGTTGTCGCACACCCTCATGGGTCGCCCTGGGTACGAAGTGCGCGGCGGTTCTGTTCGCATTGATGGCACCGAACTCGTTGGGCTCCCGACGTACGCACGGGCAGAAGCCGGGTTGTTCGTTGCGATGCAATACCCCGTTGAAGTTCCGGGTGTTCCCGTCGGTGCATTGCTCGAGGCCGCTCGCCCGGCATCCGGTATTGCCGAGCAGATCGCGCTCGAGGCGCAGCGCCTCGCCGTCGACGAAGAGTTCTTGACGCGCGGCGTCAATGTCGAAT
>JBMOIW010000014.1:0-30267 GCA_049317145.1 Acidimicrobiia bacterium | reverse complement strand
GCCTGGCCGAGCTGCTTGGCCAAGCCCATCGCAACGTTGGATTGGTAATCACCGAACTCAGGGTTGGCGGTGGCCCGAAGAATGGGATCGATGTCGGCCAGCCCGAAAGCCCGCTCCACCGCCGCTTGCACCATGGCATCGAGCTGAATCTGAGGGTCAATTGCGGCCGACATAGTGCCCGGACACTAGCCACCCGACGGGGACCTTCCGCAGTACCGGGGCGACCCCACCCCATCGGCTCCTACCTTGCTCTCACCTTGCTCTCGTACCATCGCAACGTTGATTCGTTTCAATGCGTCTATCCCAACCCCCGGATACAAGGAGACCCAATGAAGCGCACCGGAGCAATCGCAATTGCCGCCACGGTTGCCGGAGCCCTCACTGTGAGCGGCGCTGGCGCAATGGCGTATGCACAAACCACCACGACCACTACCCCGGCGAAGCGCGCCGACCGCGCCGCCACCCGAGCAGATCTCGCCGCCGCGGCAGCCACAGCACTTGGCATGACCACCGATGAGCTGAAGGACGCGCTGAAGGGTGGACAGACCATCGAGCAGATCGCGCAGAGCAAAGGTGTGTCGATCGACACCGTGAAACAAGCGTTGACCGATGCGGTGAACGCCGCGATCGACAAGGCCGTCACCGACGGCAAGCTCACCGCAGATCAGGCCACGAAGGCCAAAGAGAAGACCGCAGAGCGCGTCAGCAATTTCGTGGAGTACGGGCCCAAGCGGGGCGGCGGACGCGGCGGTCCTGGCGGTGCGGGACTCAACAAGCTCGCCGATCCGTTCAAGGTCGCAGCCGACACGCTGGGCATGACCGAAGACGAGCTCAAGACCGCGCTGCAAGGCGGCAAGACCATCGCCCAAGTCGCCCAAGAAAAGGGCAAGACCGCCGACGCCGTCGTCACCGCATTAGTCGACGCCGCAAACAAAGCCATCGACCAAGCCGTCACCGACGGCAAGCTCACCGCCGACCAAGCCACCCAAGCAAAGGCTAAGGCCGCCGAGCGCGCCGCCGACATCGTGAACAACCCACCGCCCGCAAGAGGCGAGCGCCCAGGGAAAGGTGCGGGGCGCGCCGCTCGGTTCGGTGCTCCCCTCAAGGTTGCAGCCGACACGCTGGGCATGACCGAAGATGAGTTGCGTACTGCACTCCAAGGCGGCAAGACCATCGCCCAAGTCGCCCAAGAAAAGGGCAAGACCGCCGACGCCGTCGTCACCGCATTAGTCGACGCCGCAAACAAAGCCATCGACCAAGCCGTCACCGACGGCAAGCTCACCGCCGACCAAGCCACCCAAGCAAAGGCTAAGGCCGCGGAGCACGCCGCCAACATCGTGAACAACCCACCGCCCGCAAGAGGCGAGCGCCGCGGGCGGTAATCACGACCGATCGGCACACGACGATTGTGGGGAGCACACGGGTGCTCCCCACAATCCGTGCGGCCCAATGTCACGACAGGTAATGACGCACTGCGACATCCGTCGCTGAACAGTGGCGAGCGACCCGGTAGCGTCTCGCCGATGATGCTGAACCGTCTCGGAACATTTGCCGCCCGAAAACACTGGTGGTTCATCGGAGCCTGGGTGCTCCTAATTTTTGGCCTCGGGGTCTGGTCCAGCGTCGGCCACGGGGAAACGCGCGACGTGTTCTCGGTTCCCGGGACGCAAAGCCAGCAAGCAGTGGACCTTCTCGAAGCAAAGTTCCCCGCAGCAAATGGCACGAGCGCCCAAGTGGTCTTCCTCGCCACCACCGGCACCGTTGACGCACCACCGAATCAGTCGGCAATTTCCGCGGTCGTGCAAAACCTCGAGAAATTGCCCGGCGCGAGCTACGCCTCCAATCCGTTTGCCGGAGAAACCGTGCTCGCTGTTACCTCCGATTCGGACGGGAAAAGCTCCGTCACCCCGATCACGCAACAGCTCGCAATCAACCAGAGCCGCACGGTCGCATACACCCAGGTGAATTTTGGGGAGCCAACGGTGGCTCGCAACACCTTCGCACTCATGCAGCAAGCGGCGCAGCCTGCGGTGCAAGCAGGCCTGACGGTCGAGTACGGCGGGCCGGTCGTCGATGCGCTGAACCAGCCCACATCGACGATCTCGAACAACAGCGAGGGCATCGGCATTGTGTTTGCCGTCGTGATCTTGTTGATCGCATTGGGCACTGTCGTTGCAATGCTGGTGCCACTCATTGTGGCGATCGGCGCGCTTGCCGGCGTCGCCGATCCACTCAAAGAGATTTTGGCGAGCTACGTCACGGTCAACTCGGTTGCTCCCATTCTGGGCAGCATGTTGGCCATCGGTGTCGGAATTGATTACTCACTATTTATCTTGAGTCGCTACCGGCAAAACCTGCGCGACGGTATGGACACTCACACCGCCGTCGGGAATGCAGTAGGCACCTCCGGCTCCGCCGTGTTGTTCGCAGCGATTTGTGTCTGCATTGCGATGTGTGGGTTGTACTTCATTGGCATTCCGTACATCACCAATCTTGGGTATATCGCGGCGATGTATGTCGCAATCGCCGCAACCGCCGCCCTTACCTTGCTCCCTGCCGTGCTCGGCGCGCTCGGACCGCGCATCAACTCGTTACGCATACACAAACGCGACCTGAATCACGACACCAAGAAAACGCTTTCGCACCGGTGGGCCGATGAAACCTCTAAGCACCCCGTGATCTTTGCGGCGCTCAGCTTGGTAATACTCCTGGTGATTGCTGCGCCCGCTATCCGCATGACCCTCGGGTTTCCCGACGACGGCGAGCAGCCCACGAGCCTCACGCAGCGTCGCGCCTTTGACACGCTCACGCAGAACTTTGGTCCCGGCATCAACGGTCCACTTGTCCTTGCACTCGACCTGCCCGCGATCACACCCGAAAACCAATCGGCGATCCTGCAAGCGGGTGGCAACCTCTATAACGCGATTCTGACTACACCCGGCGTTGTCAATGCGTCGTTTCCGATTCCGAACAACTTGCAGAACATCAGTCAGTCATCGGCGGCAATCATTCAGGTAACTCCAAGCACCGCACCGAACAGCAAGGCCACTGCCGCGCTGGTAAAGACCCTCCGCACCGAGGTCATCCCGAAAGCTCTCGCAGGCAGCGCTCTGCCGCCAAACCAGGTGTACGTCGGCGGCACGACCGCCGTATTGATTGACGTCACCAACAAGGTCTCGCACCAGTTGTGGGTCTTTATCGGTGCCGTGATTGCGGGTGCATTCATCTTGTTGATGATTGTCTTCCGATCTCTCTTCGTACCGTTCAAAGCCGCCGTCATGAACGTGCTGTCGATCGGTGGCGCGTACGGCGTCATCGTCGTGATCTTCCAATGGGGCTGGGGTAAAGGTCTCATTGGGTTGGAAAGCACCGTGCCGGTAATTGCATTCGTCCCCGTGATGATGTTTGCGGTGCTCTTTGGGCTCTCCATGGACTACGAAGTGTTCTTGTTGTCCCGCATTAAAGAGGAGTACGACCGCACGGGCAAGAGCCGCGAAAGTGTCGTAGAAGGGCTCGCCGCCACGGCGAGAGTCATCACTGCCGCGGCATTCATCATGATCTCCGTGTTCTTGGCGTTCGTACCCAATCCAAGTCCCACCATCAAGATGATCGGACTCGGCATGGCAGCCGCCGTCCTCATCGATGCAACCATCGTGCGCATGGTGTTGGTGCCGTCCACGATGGAGCTCGCCGGACGCGCCAACTGGTGGCTCCCCAAGTGGCTGGATCGCATCCTGCCGCACATCAACGTCGAAGGCGCTCACCCAACTCCTGCGCCCGCGCCTGAGTCGGCCCCCGTTTCTGTCAACGATTGACCACACCGCACCGCCCTTTTGGGAAAGGACAACTCCGTATGGCCGCTATCCACATCCGACGATTTATCGCTGGGATCTGCCTGGTTCTGGCCGGCATCCTTGCCGTGTTCGCCGGCACCGGCGTGTGGGTGCAACGCAATTTCTTGAACACCGACCGGTTCACCTCCGTTGCGACGCGGATCATTGAAGATCCAAAAGTTCAAGCAGCAATCGCCGAGCAGGTGACCGATCAGATCGTCGGGACCAACTCCAAGCTGGAAATCGCCAAGCCATTCATCCAGCCGATCGTGGAACAGATCGTGGCGAGCCAGCCATTCCAGAAGGTGTTCGAGACTTCGGTCCGAGAAGCGCACGGCGTGTTTGTGGGTCCGAAAGCGAAACAGATCATCCTCAATATCTCCGACGTTGTGGACTCAGTCAAGAGCGTGCTCAACGAAATCGCACCCAACCTGGCAGCAAACATTCCGACCGGCGAGAAGGTACAAGTCACGATCCTCGAGCAAACGCGACTCGATGTCATCTGGGACACCGTGGACATCATTCGCCAAATCGTTACCGCACTCGTTATTGCGGTGCTCGTCCTCACCCTCGTTGGTTTCGTCATTGCGCCGTACCGCTGGCGTTCACTCAGCTTGTTCGGCGCAACCACTGCGATTAGCGGCATCACATTGTTCGTCATGCTTGCAATCGGGCGAGCAGTACTCTCCGCGCAATTACCCGACACGGTCGTGCAGGCCGCAGTGCAACACGCATGGGACATCATCTTGCGGGGGCTGATCCTCATCACGTTGGTCATCGCCTGCGTTGGAACGCTCGCGTTTCTCATCGGTCGATTCGTCGATCGCTCCGGAGGGTTTGGGACTTCGTGGCAATACATCCGCGCTGCGTGGTCGCGTGTCGGTCGCACTGCCGCGGCAGTCGGAACACAAGCGGCGCAAGCAACGCGCGCCGCTATGGAACGCACCAGCGGGGCTGCGCAAGCCTCGGGCGCAGAAGGCAGAACCGAAACGATTCCACTCCCCATGCCGGGGCTGCCCGAAGCACACGCCGTTACCACAGACGTGGCAAGTGCCGAGTCACAGCGCGCGCTGCGCACCGGGCGCGGGATGTGGAACGGTTTGCGGCCGGTGTGGCGTGCAGTGATTCTCGTTGCGGTCGGCGTCATCGCGCTGTTTCAGCCCGGTGGTCTCGTGAACCTCATCGTCGCGATCATCGGTATCGCCTTCTTGTGGTTTGCGTTTCTTGAGGGCGTCACCGCGTGGCGCGCGGCGCGCGCCAACGAACCCACATCGCCTGTGCAGCAATGACTGATGTCGAGGCGCCGGCACACCTGCGTGTCCACGCGCGGGTGCTCCCGTTCGTCGCCGGATTCCTCGACGCGGTCGGGTTTCTCGCTCTGGTACGCGTCTTTACTGCGCACATGACCGGAACCACCGTGACCCTTGGTATCGGTCTGGCCCAGGGCAACTGGAAGGTGTTGCTAACGTCCGGCGTCGCCATTCCCTTCTTTCTTGGGGGCGTGCTCTTCGGTCTGGAAATCGATCGGAGGGCGGCGCGTAGTGGGGTGGCCCGCCCACTCGTATTGCAGTTCGGGGTCGAGATCGTGTTGCTCAGCGCATTCACCGCGCTCGGCGTGACGGTGTTTCGCGACAATCCGCCGCCAGCCGCGTCGCCCGGGTACCTCTTGTTGCTCTTCCTTGCTACAACCGCGATGGGTATTCAGACGGCGTCACTGCGCAAAGTAGGCATGTTGTCTGTGCACACCACGTTTGTCACCGGCATGATGACCAAGGTGGTCGAAGTTGCCGACAAACTCGTGACCCAGCGCGAGCAGCGGCGCGATCGTTTCGTCACGATATTATTCCTGGCCAGCGTCTGGGTGATTTATCTCGGCGGCGCAATTGCCGGTGCGTGGCTCCTCGACGCAGTGGACTTGTGGTGTCTCGCATTACCCGTTGGGGTGCTGATCGGCTTAACGGCATACGAGCTGTTGCGCCGCAGTGAAGTTGTACCGACCGCAAATCACTGAGTTCCCAAAGCACTTCGTCCTAGGGTCAGCATTTGATCGGTGTGCGCAACGCGTCCATGAACGCACGCAGACGCGTCGCGTCGAGTTGGCCGTCGGCGCGCACTCCACTACACACATCGACGGCATACGGGCGGACTTCCGCGACAGCCGCGCCAACGTTTTCGGCATGGAGCCCTCCGGCCAAAAAGACCGGACAATCCACCGTGCGTACGATCTCGGCACTGATCGACCAGTCATGGGCGCGTCCCGTACCGCCAAGCTCTCGAACCGGCGCATTCGGTCGTCCGGAATCGAGCAGCAACGCATCGACAAGCGGGGCCACCGCATGCGCTTGAGTGAGCGCCCCATCATCCTCAACGTGGAGCGCCTGAACAATTCGCACCGCACCGAGCCGTTCGCGCAAGTACGAGTACGCATCAACACCAACCCAGTCCACCAATTGCACCGTGGATACTCCGACGCGGCGCACATGTTCGACGATCTTGTCGGGACTTGTCTCCGAAGTCAGGAGAAACGACGCCACCGCCGGGGGAACATTCGATGCCAGCATCGCGATTTGCGCATCTTCCAGCACACCCGGCCCACTCGGCATTGCACCAACAAGGCCAAGCGCATCGGCGCCATGCGCAGTAGCAAGGGCAACTTCGTCCGTGCTGCTGATGCAACAAATCTTGCATCGCACGCGCGCAGGTTGTTGCAACATGGACCACACCTTTTTGTTCACTGCACATCCACGTGTTTATGTGTTCGCAGATTTGGAACACTTCCGGCTACCCTATTGGGCCCCCTATACGTAATGAGTTGTGTTCTTATGCTTCCCCAGCAAATTGTCCTCCTTGCCGCCGCGCTCGGATCCTTTGGAACCGTGCTGTACGCGACTGCCATGTTGCGGGGTGAGGTGCATCCCAACCGAGTGTCCTGGTTGCTTTGGGGCGTTATTCCCCTGATTGCGTTTGCTGCGGAGATCAGCGAAGGCGTTGGCCTGCGCTCGGCACTCACGCTTTCCGCGGGCGTCGGTCCCCTCATCATTGTTGCGCTGTCCTTCCGCACCCATGGTGGCTATTGGCGCATCTCGCGACTGGATTGGATCTGCGGCGCGTTCTCGCTGTTCGCGGTCGTGATCTGGGGCTTTACGCGCACGGGTGCCCTCGCCGTGATGCTGAGCATCGCCGCCGATGTGCTTGCGAGTACTCCAACGCTGCGCAAAGCCCGTCGTGAACCCCGTACCGAACGACTTTCCACGTATGCATTGGGGGGAGTTGCCGCTGCGATGACCCTTGCAACCGTCCAGGAGTGGACGATCGTGTCGTTTGCGTTTCCGCTCTACTTGTTTGCGATGTGCACGACGCTCACCACCATTATCGCCATGGGGCGCCGGCGAACCGGGCTTCGGCTCACAGATTCGGAGTCGTCGGAGGACAGCGATGCGGATCACACCACGACCCCCGCAGCCGGCGATCTGCGGTCGCGACCCGAGCGGTCCCCCGCAACGCAATCGCACTAACGACTGCGCGTGGTGGGCGAGGGGGGACTTGAACCCCCACGTCCTTTCGGACACTGGCACCTGAAGCCAGCGCGTCTGCCGTTCCGCCACTCGCCCGAGTGAGCGAGCGAGAATACCAGCCGACCCGCATCCGCAGCCGGGCCGCAAGGACCGCCAAGCATTTCGCCGGTACACTCGACCGCCGTGGGACTCCGAGAGTTCGAATCCCGCCTCGAACGGCTCGTCGAGGGCACGTTTTCGAAGGCGTTCCGATCTGAGCTGCAGCCAGTCGAACTTGGGCGCAAAGTGGTGCGTGCCATGGACGACGAGCGCAGCTTGGGCGTGCGTGGCACCGTTGCGCCGAATCACATCGAGATCCGGATCTCCGCCGACGACGCCGAGCGGTTCGCTCGATTCGGGGACGCACTAGCCCGGGAGCTTGCCGAAGTCGCCCGAGAGCACGCTCGCGAGGAGGGTTACCACTTCCTCGGTCCGGTAGTGATTCTCCTCACCCAAGACGCCAACGTCCGCCTCGGGCAGTGCGCGATCGATGCCTCGATTGCGCAAGGTCCAGGGGGGCGCGTCGGCGCGCTGGTGTTTGCCGACGGCAGCCGCGTTGACCTCACCGACGAACCCGTCACGATTGGTCGCCTCCCCACGTGCACCGTGGCAATCGCTGACCCCAAAGCATCCCGCGAACACTGCGTCGTTCGCCCGGCACCTGATGGCTACACCATTGCAGACCTTGGTTCCACCAATGGGACAACCGTCAACCACCAACTCATTCGCGAGCACGAGCTGCGCGACGGAGATGTCATCGCCATTGGGGCAACGTTGATCCGATTCGAGGCGTCGTAATCCGTGGAAGGACTGCTGACGATCCTCAAGTTGGTATTTGTTGCGGCGCTCTACCTCTTTTTGTTTCGCGTCGTGCAAGTCGTGGTGCGAGAACTCCGCCCCGCTGCGCTACTGCCCGCGGCTGCCCCTCCGACCCCAACGACACCGACAGTTGCAAGCACCAGCGCTCCCGTGCTCCCGCGCGGCGCCGCAGGACTCGTGTTCCTCGAACCGGCGTCCCGAGCCGGACAACTCCTTACCATCACGAGCGAAGAAACCATTGGGCGCGCGCCGGGGTGTGAGATCTCGCTGGCCGAAGACACTGCGGTCTCGTCGATTCACGCCCGAATCGCGCCAACAAAAAAGGGGCTCCTCGTTGAGGACCTCGGTTCCACCAACGGCACGCTGGTCAACGGCAAACGCATCACAAGTCCCACACGCGTGCAACGCGGTGATCGCGTGCAATGCGGGAGCACCAGCTTTGAGGTGGTGACATGAAGCTCGGCGCCGGAGCCGCATCCGATGTTGGGCGGGTACGTTCGGGTAACGAAGACGCCTTCCTGATCGACGAACGATTGCAGTTATTCGCAGTTGCTGACGGAATGGGTGGCCACCAAGCCGGCGAGGTCGCCAGCGCCACCGCGCTCGAGGCGATGCGCGCCGCAATTGCATCCGGGGACTCCGTCGTTCGATCTATCGAACGCGCCAACACCGCGGTCGTTGAACGAGCCGCACGCGACGCTGCGCTTTCCGGCATGGGGACCACGCTTACTGCCGTTGTCGCTACGCCGCAAGGGGTAACCGTCGGGCACGTTGGTGACTCGCGCGCATATCTCCTGCGCAACGACGAACTACATCGCGTGACCTCGGATCACAGTCTCGTGGAAGCGCTTGTGCGAGAAGGTCGCATCACCGCCGAGCAGGCCGCGATGCATCCGCAACGATCCGTTATTACACGCGCACTCGGAATTGATTCCTCGGTACAGGTGGACCATGGAGATTTGCCGCTTGCGGTTGGCGATCGCGTGCTGTTGTGCTCCGATGGATTATCCGGGATGGTGCGCGACGACGACATTGCGAACATCTTGCGGATCACGGCGAATGCCGAGGAAGCCGCCAACCGTCTCGTCGATGCAGCCAACGATGCAGGGGGCGAGGACAACATCACCGCCGTCGTCATCGATGTACTCGATGCTCCGGCACGAGAACTTGCCGCACCAACAGCGGTGCGCAACGTGCAACCGTTCAGTGCGTCACCGGCCTCGGAATCGCCCGAGCGGCTCAATCCGGTCACACCTCGCGCAACTCCGTCAATGTCATCGCCCCGGCGCCCCGGTGTTGCGCGCAGCATCGGCCAAATTGTCCTATGGGCGCTGCCGTTGCTCATCCTCCTTGCCATCGCCGCGGGCGCAACGCTGTGGTACTCCCGGCAGGGCTACTTCGCGCAGCTTTCCAGCAACACGGTCACGGTGTACCGCGGCGCGCCCGGCGGAGTACTCGGGCTGGGCCCAGACGTCGAATACCGCAGTGCACTGCAAAGCAGTGATCTCACCGAAGCCCAACGTGCCGATCTGCAAAAACCGAAGCGGTTCTCCAGCCGCATCGCAGTCGACCGCTACATCTTGCGACTCGAGGTGGATCACGATCAGCGCACAACCGTGACAACTACCACCACGGCGCCGGTCACAACCACGGCGGGGCAATGAACCGCCGCAATACCGAACTCGGGCTCGGCCTGCTCGCTGTCCTGATCGCGATCGGCGGCTACATCCTGGTCGAACTCGCCAAACAAACGCGCTCGGAAGAACGTATTGCGCTTCCGGCAGATCTTTGGTTGTTCTTTGCGCTTGTCATCGGGCTATTCCTGATTGCCCACCTCGCAGTGCGAAAGTTTGCACCCGACGCTGATCCCACATTCCTGCCCCTTGCGGTCATGTTGAACGGGCTGGGATTTGTGATGATCAGTCGCCTCGATAGCGATCGGGCGCGGATTCAGGCGTTGTGGACTGCACTTGGCATCGCATGTTTCATCGCAGTATTGCTGCTCGTGCGGCGTACGCGCGTGTTGGAGCGCTACAAGTACACGTTTGCATTTGCAGGAATTGTCGCACTGTTATTGCCACTTGCACCCGGAATCGGCGCCGAAATTAACGGTGCCCGTCTATGGCTTCGGCTCGGGCCATTGAGCTTTCAACCCGGCGAGATCGCCAAGGTGCTCCTCGTGTTGTTCTTTGCTGGGTATCTCGTCGAAAAGCGCGAGCTCTTGGCGCGCGGCTCACTCCACATCGGTCGCCTGGCGCTTCCGGATCCCAAACATCTCGGCCCACTGCTGCTCGCCTGGGCGGTTTCGATTCTCGTGATGGTGCGACAAAAGGACCTTGGATCGTCGTTGCTGTTCTTCACGGTATTCGCAACGATGCTCTACATCGCCACGAATCGTTCGTGGTATCTCGGCGTCGCCGCGTTGCTGTTCGGATCGGGCGCAACAATTGCGTACCAACTGTTCGGTCACGTCCAAACACGCGTGAGCACCTGGATCGATCCCTGGCCCACTGCACAGTCCAGCGGCTACCAGCTCACCCAATCTCTTTTTGCGTTCGGTTCGGGCGGGGTATTTGGGACCGGGCTCGGACTCGGGCGGCCGGGCGTGATTCCGAACGCACCAACGGACTTCGTGTTCGCTGCGATCGGCGAGGAACTCGGGCTGATCGGCGCGATTGCTGTCGTGTGCTGCTATCTCTTGCTGTGCGGTTCGGGCTACCGCACCGCCCTCCGTACTGCCCGTTCCTTCGAGAAGCTCTTGGCAGCCGGCCTCACCACCATTATCGGAGTGCAGACCTTTGTAATTCTGGGTGGAGTTACCCGCGTCATTCCACTGACAGGTATCACGATGCCGTTTGTCTCCTACGGCGGCTCTTCACTCGTAGCGAATTGGATCATCATTGCGCTCCTCGTCCGCATTTCCGATGAGCACCGGCGCGAGGAGCGGTCCGTGCTCCGCGATGCAGCATCAGTGTCGGTTCCCGCATGAACGGTCCCATCCGGCGAGTTGCGTACGCAGTGATCGCCCTCATGTTGTTGCTGATCGGCCAGGTCACGTATCTCCAGGTCGTTCGGGCCCAAACGCTGAACGACGACACTCGTAACGTGCGTCGAATCCTCGACGACCTCTCGCGCCCACGGGGTCCGATCATCACGGCGGATGGCCGCATTGTTGCCGAATCGGTTGAGGTCAATGACCGCTACAAGTATCAACGTCGCTATCCGCTCAGTGATCTCTTCGGGCAACTCACGGGTTACCAGTCCGCGATCTTTGGGAACACTGGACTCGAAGCGAGCTATAACAACGATCTGACGGGCCGAGCGATCGCCCCCACCAACTTGGCCGATCTCGTCACGAACCAGCACGAAACCGGAACGGTGGTGCTTTCTGTGCGCGCCGACGCGCAACAAATTGCGCGCGACTCGCTCGGAGGCCAGCGCGGCGCCGTCGTCGTGCTCGAACCCAATTCGGGTGCGGTGATCGCGATGTACGCAAACCCGAGTTACGACCCCAACCCGATGGCCTCGCACGACCCGGTAGTTGCGCGCGCCTACTTCGATAAGTTGGCAACCGACCCGGCAAAACCCTCATTCCCACGCTCGTATGCCGAGCGGTATCCGCCGGGGTCAACATTCAAAGTGGTGACCAGCGCCGCCGCGCTCGAATCGGACCTCGCAATCACGCCGACGTCACCGATCTATCCAGTGACAAATGCAGTCAAACCCCCGCTGACGAATACGACGATCAAGAACTTCGGTGGCGTCTCGTGCGGAGGAACGCTGGCCGAGAGTTTCCGAACATCGTGTAACACGACGTTCGCGCAGATCGGGCTCGACCTTGCCAATCGCTTCCCTGCGGGGATTGACCGCTTCGGCGGTGCTTCCGCTCCACCACTCGATCTCGCCAACCCGGGTGCGGCAACCAACACGAGCATCCGTCCTAACTCGTTTGCCACCAACGCACCGCAGTTTGCGTTTGCCGGTATTGGCCAGGGACTCATTAGCGCGTCGCCGCTTCAGATGGCGCTTGTCGCGGCATCGGTCGCGAATGGTGGGCGCATGCCGTCTCCGCACGTCGCCGCGGAGGTCCGTGACTCCCAGGGTGCAACGGTTCGCCGAGTCGACCCCGACGCATGGAAAGTCGCGATGCGGCCCGAGACTGCTGCAACCCTGAATGGACTCATGGTGTCCGTGGTCGAGAGCGGAACCGGAGTCAAGGCGCGTATCCCCGGCGTGCGCGTCGCCGGCAAGACCGGCACGGCGCAGCATGAATGCCCCGCCGGCGTCAGCCCGTGCTCGCCGCACGCATGGTTCATCGGATTCGCCCCGGCAGAACGTCCACGGTACGCAATCGCCGTCTTCGTGGAAAGCGGCGGCAACGCCGGTGACCAAGCCACGGGCGGAGGCGTTGCCGCGCCGATTGCGGCGTCGGTTCTCAAACAACTTCTCGCCCTGCCCTGAGCCCATTTTTCCTGCGCTCAGAGTATCGTCACGCACCGTGACTATCACCGAACGCGTCTTTTCCAATCGGTATGCCGCAGAACGCTTGATCGCTCGCGGTGGCATGGCCGAGGTCTACCTCGCGCACGATCAGCTGCTCGATCGCAAAGTGGCACTCAAAGTGCTCTCACCGGAATTCGCGCGCGATCCCAGTTTTGTAGAACGGTTTCGTCGCGAAGCGCAAGCAGCCGCGAACCTCAACGACAAAAACATTGTCAGCATCTACGACTGGGGTCACGAGGACGATACGTACTTCATCGTTATGGAGTACGTCGACGGTCGTTCGCTGCGCGAGATTCTCAACGAACACGGGGCGCTGAGTGCAACGGACGCTGCTGAGATAGGAGCCGAGATTGCGAGCGCGCTCGCATCGGCAAACGCCCATGGCGTCGTACACCGCGACGTGAAACCCGGAAATGTGCTCATAACCGCAAGCGGACTCGTCAAAGTCACCGACTTTGGTATCGCGCGCGCCGGTACGAGCGAAGCGCTCACCCAAACCGGCAACGTCATGGGAACGGCCACGTACTTCTCGCCGGAACAAGCCCAAGGACTTCCGGTCGACGGACGTTCCGACGTGTACTCGCTCGGTGTTGTCCTCTACGAGATGGTCGCTGGCGAAACACCATTTCAGGGCGATAACCCGGTAGCCGTCGCGTACAAGCATGTCCGCGAAGAACCCATGCCCCTTGCGCAACGCGTGCCCGACGTCCCTGCGGATTACGCCGCCATCGTAAATCGCTGCCTGGCAAAAAACCCCTCCGACCGCTATCCCGATGCGGCCGAGCTACGCAACGATCTGGCGCGCTTTGGCAAGGGTCAGCCCATTGCTCCTGCACCCATGACTGCCATCGTCACCACCGTAGAAGCGCCAACCGTTGCGAATCCGAGTAGCGCAGCCCGGGCCGCAACCACCTCGATCGCGGCCACCGTAGGAGCACCGAAAGGTCCGATGCGCCGGGCGTCTACCAACGATCGCAATCGCACCGTGATGACGGGAATCATCATTGCGTTGGCGGCGATTCTCGGCTTGGTGGTCATTGCGCTGGTGTTGTTCATGGGGAATGACAGTTCCCCGAAGTCGGTAGGCGTTCCCAACGTTGTGGGTCAAACCTTTGACGCAGCAGCGGCAAATCTGACGGTCGTTGGACTCAAGGCGGTACGCGATGACGTCACCAACGACACTGCGCCAATTGGCCAAGTCGTCGGGCAAAAGCCCGATGGCGGAAGTTCACTGAAAAAGGGAAGCTCGGTCACGCTTTCGGTGAGTGCGGGACCAGGAGATGCCACCATCCCTAACGTGGTCGGTCAAAGCGTCGAATCCGCCTCCGCCCAGATGACAAGTGCTGGCCTCAAAGTTTCCACTGCGCAACAGTCAAGCGATCAAGTCCCAATCAACATTGTGTTGTCTACGAACCCCATAGCCGGAACCAAAGCAGCGCGTGGTTCGACGGTAACGCTCACGGTCTCCAGCGGAGCGCAAAAAATTGCGGTTCCGAACGTTGTCGGACTCGACCAAGCATCCGCAGCAAACCAATTGGGGCAAGCCGGGTTCAGCGTGAAGACGTCGACGGAAGCCAGTGAATCCGTGGCGAATGGCAAGATCATTAAGACTGATCCGGCGGCAGGCACAGAGCTCACCAAGGGCGCTGTGGTGACAATGACCATTTCGAGCGGCCCGGCCAAAGTTACGGTTCCGAACGTCGTTGGGCAGACCCAGGCATCTGCAACAAGTGCGCTTGGTGCCATCGGGCTCAATGTCACGGTCAACACCCAGGTCTCTACGCCAGCGAACGTCGGGAATGTTTTGGCACAATCCCCGACGGGTGGTAGCGCAGCAGAGAAGGGCTCCACGGTGACGATAACGGTTGGCGTCGCCGCACCGACCACAACCACGACGTGAATCCGAGCGGTCGCTCCGGCCCGCTCGCCCGATGGTACGACGCGCATGGACGCCATGATCTTGCGTGGCGCACGACGCGTCACCGATGGCTGATCTTGATGTCCGAAATCTTGCTGCACCAGACGCAGGTCGATCGGATCCGCACGGCCTGGCCCGCGTTTCGTCGTGCATTTCCTACGCCGCGTCGCATGGCCGCACGACCGGTCGGCGATGTGTTGCGTCTCTGGGATCGCCTCGGATATCCACGGCGTGCACGCGCCCTTTGGAGGTGCGCGCAAATCATCACCAACGACGGGTGGCCGGAGGACTTGCGCTCACTACCTGGCATCGGGTCGTACACCGCCGCTGCAGTACGCATTTTGGCGGACGACGCTGATCTTGTTGCGCTCGATGTGAACGTTCGTCGCGTCGTCGAACGGGTACAAGGTCAACGTCTTCCTGATCGCGACGCGGAGGCAGTAATTCGTCGGATCGGTCGAGGTATGGCACCCCGTGATCGCCTGCTGGCGTTGATGGACCTGGGCGCAATGGTTTGCACTGCCCGTACTCCCAATTGTGCCGAGTGCCCGTTACGACGCCGATGCGCAACCCGCGGGCCGCTTCCTGAATCGTCTCCTCGCCGCGCGGCGCCATTTGCCGGGTCCTTCCGACAACAGCGCGGCCAGGTCCTGGCGGCATTACGAAACGGCGCTACTCCAATCACCGAATTCGATGCGACCGCGCTGGATTCGCTCGTACGCGACGGACTGGCAGTCATCCGCACGCAGCGCGGAACGCGCATTGCGCAATTACCGTGACGAGGGAACACGCGCCAAGAAGTTGCGAAGCATGGAATGACCGTGCTCGGTCAGGATCGCTTCGGGATGGAACTGCACTCCCTCGATTGGGAACTCGCGGTGCATCACGCCCATCACCAAACCATCTTCAGTTTCGGCAGTAATCGTGAGCATGTCAGGCACGGTGGCACGTTCGATAACCAGCGAGTGATACCGCGTCGCCGCAAACGGAGTGGGTAGCCCCATAAACACGCCCAGTCCCTGGTGGTGAATCGGTGACGTCTTGCCGTGCATGACCACTGGAGCTCGAACGACATCGCCCCCGTACAACTGGCCGATGCACTGATGTCCAAGACACACGCCAAGTACCGGCGTCCCGGATTCGCCGAAGGCGCGTATGGCCTCGTTGCTCAGCGCAGCATCTTCGGGCCGACCCGGCCCAGGCGATACCAGTACTGCATCGGGCGCCAGCGCCTGCGCCGCATCGAGGGTCAACGCGTCGTTGCGGTGCACGAGCGGCTCAGCGCCGAGCTCACCCAAGTACTGCACAAGGTTGTAGACGAACGAGTCGTAGTTATCGATGACCAGCACGCGAGGCACCCCGGCATCGTAGAACGCACCGCTCCACCGCGGTCTACGATGCCGGGTCATGGGTTCTCGGTACACCCCACCGAAGGCGAAGAGCGAGCGGCGCAGCCCGGCGTGGTTGATTGCACTGATGATTTCGTTGCTGGTCGCCGGGCTCACCGTGGTAGTCGCAAATCAGCTCGGATATCTCCCCGGCGGTAACCAAGCCCGGTACCTCATCTTGGGGTTTGCGCTGTTTCTCGCCGGCTTTTTGACCACGACTCAGCTCAGGTAGTCAGGCTCATTACGCCGGCGCGCCGTCAGTTGTCGGAGGGCGTACTGGCAAGAAGCACCATGTCTTCACGACAGTGCCGCGGCGCTTCCGGCTCGTCTTGTGACGCCATGGTCATGGTGACTTCGGCGCCGCACACGGTGCAGCGGTAGTGATAGTTCACCGGGCGCACGTCCTCAGGGTTGGGTTCTGCGGGCGGTGCGATCTTGAACTTCGCAATGGTGCGCGCAAGAACAAGATACAGCAGCACGCCCAAGATGAGCCCGATCAGAAGGGGAACGAGATTCATGGGTTTGCGCCTTGCTATCCGAGCCGTTCGATAATCATGGCGTTGGCCATCCCGCCGCCTTCACACATGGTTTGCAGACCATAACGACCACCGGAACGCTCGAGCTCATTGAGCAAGGTTGCAGTGAGACGCGCTCCCGAACAGCCGAGGGGATGTCCGAGCGCAATCGCACCACCGTTGACATTGACCTTGCTCATGTCGGGCCGGTGTTCTTGTTCCCACGCCAGCACCACCGGTGCGAACGCTTCGTTGATCTCGATGACATCCATCTGGTCGAGTTGCATTCCAGAACGATCGAGTACCTTGCTCGTCGCAGGAATCGGCCCGGTAAGCATCATCACGGGATCAACACCGGCGAGCGCAAACGACACGAAACGGGCGCGCGGACGCAGGCCCAGCGCCTCAGCCTTTGCTTCGCTCATGATGAGCACTGCGGCCGAGGCGTCACTGATTTGCGAGGAGTTTCCTGCGGTAATGACACCGTCTTCTTTAAAGGCCGGCTTGAGCTGAGCGAGTTTCTCAAGGCTCGAGTCCACGCGAACACCTTCGTCGCGCGCCACGCTCGTCCCGTCGACTTCGATCGGCACGATCTCCCGATCAAATCGGGCTTCGGCGATGGCCTGGCCGGCTCGCTGATGAGACTGCAACGCGAAGGCGTCATTGGCTTCGCGAGAGATATTCCACTTATCGGCGATCATCTCTGCGGAGATGCCTTGTGGCACCAATACCGGATACCGGTCGCGCATCGAGTCACTGAAGGGGTTGCTCCCGGGCAAGATCGATGAACCCATGGGGACACGCGACATGCTCTCGACTCCGGCGGCAATCACCACGTCGTACGCACCGGCCATCACACCTTGGGCACCAAAGTGCACTGCTTGCTGTGACGAGCCACATTGGCGATCCACGGTGGTAGCAACAACGTCTTCAGGAAATCCGGCAACCAGCGTGGCGTTGCGTCCGATGTTGATTGCCTGATCACCGACCTGCATGACGCATCCCATGATCACGTCGTCAATAACCGCCGGATCCAAGTCGTTGCGCTCGACGAGCGCGCGCAGCGTGTGCGCGGCGAGCGGAACCGGATGGACCCCCGAAAGCGTGCCGTTGCGGCGGCCAATCGGGGTACGGACTGCGTCAACAATCACAGCGGTGGTCATGGGCACTCCTTTGATTTCCCTAACGCTACCGCTCCAGTGCAATCGGGTTTGTACGCGAACGCAATAGAGGCTCCCCCGCCCCTCGAGCGGTGTGCGCTCTCGATCGGAGTTTTCGGTGATGCCAAGAAACCGCCGTTGGCCAAGCTCAGGATTGCTCTCGATGACGAAGGTCAACGTGGGCAGCGACGTTATTTCGATGGGCCATGCCACGTTCTCCGTACGCCGCGCTGCGTCGGGCTGATTTACGAAGCGTACGTGTCACTCGCTGCGGGCGCGTCATCCAATACACCGGTCGCCGGCCGGGAAACGCCCGGCGGTAACGCATCGGGCAAGGCCAAGGTAAAGCGGAACGTTGATCCTTCGCCCACAGTGCTTTCGACCCAGATTCGTCCGCCCTGCTGCTCGATGAAGCGGCGCACGATCGCGAGGCCGATACCAGTTCCTTTGCGCGACATATTGGTGCGCTCGGACTGGTAAAAGCGTTCAAACACTTTCTCAAGTTCGTCCGGAGCAATTCCGACACCTTCGTCGCGTACGGAGACCACGATTTCGTTCATCTGCTGTTCAGCCGCGATGCGAATCGTGGAGCCCACCGGCGAGAATTTATTCGCATTGGTAATCAGGTTTACCAACACGTGATTGAACGCGTCGGGGTCAGTCATCGCACGCATGCGCTCATCAACCGACACCATTACGTTTCGCTCCGCAGTGACCGGACTGAGATCGACAACGACGCGTTCCACCAGCTCACGAATGTTGCAAGCGAGCGGGCGGATCTCAATGCGATTTGCGTCGATGCGGGCAAAGTCGAGCAACTGACTGATCAAGCGGGTGAGCTCGCTTGCATTGCCGGATGCTCGGCGCAGCAGCTCGCGTCGTTTGTCATCGTCGAGACGGTCCCAGTGCAGGAGTACCGTGTCAACAAAACCCTTGGCGGCAGTAAGCGGCGTCCGCAGTTCGTGGGACACCATGGCAAGGAACTCGCTCTTCAGTTTGTCGGCTTCGACAAGTCTCTTTGCCCCTTCACGTTCACGCTCGTAGGCCTGCACTCGCAAGATGACCAGTGCCAACTGCTCAGCGTAGGCAGAGAGCACTGCAACATCATCGGCCGAGAATGCGTGCGGCTCGGTCCCGAGCACGACTAACACGCCAAGGGGTCCCGAAGATGTCTGAAGCGGCACCGCAACGAGGGATCGCAGGTTGAACTCGACCAGCGACCCAGCCCACGCTTCCCGCCAAAGCGGCCAGCGTGTGTCCGTTGCAAGATCACCAACAACAATCGGGTGCCCTTCGGAAATTGCGGCCAATGTTGCACCACCAAGTGCTTGGTCGCGCAGGTCGATGCGAACTTGGTCAGCGATTTCGGTGCCTCGCGCCTCGCTCGGCGCAGCAATTTCCAGCTTGCCGTCTTCGATCAACAGCACAGAAGCCATTGCAGCTCCGGCGGTCTGGGTAATCGACTGCACTACGACGTCAAGGTTGGATCCGAGGTCCGGAGCATCTACGGCACTTGCGCGAAGTGCTTCGTAGAGGCGAGTCAGATTTCCGGCAATCCGACGTCGGTCGCGCGTGATGCCGTCGACCACCAACACGACCGCCACTTCCATAACACTCAACATGATGACGTCGAAACCGCTAAAGGTTGCAGGTCCGGCGAACGTTGCTAAACAGATAATGCCGCATGTAACTCCGGCGATGATCAGACCACCGCGCACGCCGTGCACCAGCGTGATTGCGACAATGCCAAGGAACAGCGCAATTGTGCTCGTGATCGCCGAGGTTTCGTCCTGCATCATCGTGGTCGCACAAACGACGACTCCGGCACCAATCATGACGGTGAAGGCCAATTCCGGGTGCTTATCGGAGAACAGAAAGGTCAGGGCAGCAACAACGATGAATGCTGCAACCGCGGTAAACGCGATCCACTTTGCCTGCTCCGAGGAAGAAGGCGCCCACGGGGTCAAGGCCAAGATGATGGCGGCCATTCCGATCAAGACCCATTGCGCAGTGCGGACTACGCGCGCCGGCAATGCATTGAACTGCGTGAATCGCGCACCGAAATCATCGGTCCGCGGAGTCGTTGCGATTGGTGCGGTTTCCACCAGCTTCGCCTCCTGCTCGATGATTCGTCCCATGCTCCCAGTACCCTTCTGATTCAACGTGAACGGTGAACCATCCACTCGTTGACTGACGTATCACTCGACCAATTTCCATCGCGGGTGATGCCACTTAAGTGTCATCTGTGAATGATGTTGATTAACTAGTTGTTTGTGCATTACATGACTATGCCAGGGCCAGGACGGGGCGGACAGATCGCCCTGATCTGCACGGGAGGACCGCCACGGTGTTCACTAGGTGGCTGTGTCCGACGCCACGCTGATGGAACCCGCCACCCAATCTCCACCCCCGCCCGACGAGCGCGGACCCCGGTCCAAGCGCCGACGTGGTCTGTGGTTGGTCGAGATCGCAGTTCTGCTCGCCTGCTACTGGACGTACAACACGCTGCGCACGCTGGTTGAAGGCCCCGACCATGTGGCGTTCGCCAACGCTCACACCATTGCGCAGATCGAGGCATTTCTCGGCCTGGACTTCGAAGCGCCCCTGCAATCGGTCTTTCTCGGCCACTACGGATTTATCTCGTTTTGGAACATCTATTACGGAACCATTCACTTCGTGATGCCGGTAGTAGCGCTCGTGTGGCTGTACCGCGCCGCTCCCGCCCGATACATACGTTGGCGCAACACCCTTGGCATCATGCTGGCGCTCGGCATCCTTGCGTTTTGGCTGTATCCACTCGCCCCACCTCGACTGATGCCCAGCAGCTACGGATTCGTCGATACGGCAATTGGCTACATGAACTTTGGTAAGCCAGCAACCACCAAGTCTGAAGCCGGCAATTTTTTTGCAGCAATGCCGAGCTTGCATATGGGGTGGTCTACTTGGTGCACCTGCGCGCTGTGGGGCGTCGTGCGACCCTGGTGGGGCAAGGTGTTACTGGTGCTGTATCCGGCATGCACATTCTTTGCCATCGTTGTCACCGGCAACCACTGGTGGCTTGATGCCGTTGGTGGCTGGGCAACGCTCGCAATTGCCTACGGGATCACCGGGCTGCTTGCCTGGTGGGGTTCGCAACGGACTGCACGCCGCCTTCGGCCCGAGCACGTTTCAGGATGATGCAATGACGCTCAATGCTCGCGAGTGGATCGGCTACGAACCAGTGCTGCGCGACACGGCGCTCCCGCTCCAACACATGGTAGATGCCACCGTGCGCGCCCAAGGTGGGTACTGGCGCGCCGGCTCTGCAGTAATGCGCCTACTCGAGGAGTGCGGCGAGGTCGCCGACGCCGCAAATCACTGCGACTTCACCGAAGAGTGCGCCGACATCATCATTGTCAGCACGTGTATTGCGAACCAACTCGACGTTTCGCTGGCCGATGGGTATGTCGCGATTGGCCTGCACGAAAATCTCGAAGTTGCTCAACAACGGGATCTCGATCACGGTTTCGCCGCTCTGGTTTCGGCTGCCGGCCATGTTGCGCGTGGAGTCAACGCCACGATCGGCGACAAGCCGCTTCGACCCGGGCACCCGCCGATAAATCTGGCCGTTGTAATCGCGCAGCTCCATCAGTGCGCCGCCGCACTCGCTCCTTCCCGGACGCCGCCGATCCATTCGGTGATTCGCACCAAACTCGCGACGGCAAAAGTCCGTGACTCCGGACGCTTCACTCCCCTGACTCGCTAGTCGACCCTCCGGGCCGAGCGTCGATGAGCACTGCCGGGCTCGATTCGCCGGAGCGCAATTGATACGGTCAGCCGATGTTCCAGAGGCAGGCTGGCTCGCAACGCCCTTCCGAGCGCGATCGTTTCGTCCGGATTCTCCAGGACGCCCATGCCGGTGAACTCGCCGCTGCGTACGCGTATCAGGCTCACGCAAAATCGCTGCGCCGTCGACCTGAGCGTCGCGAGGTTGAAGCTATCGAGGCCGCCGAATGGCATCACCGAGGACTCGTCGGCGAGATGTTGACTGCGCTGGAGGCAACCCCGCGACGGCGCCGCGAACTGCTCATGGCGTTTATCGGCCGATTCTTTGGTTCATTGTGTTTCGTGACCGGTTGGTTTGGCCCGATGTACGCGGCCGGGCGGCTGGAGGCCATGAACGTTCAGCAATACCTTGATGCGCGCAACCTTGCGCAGGTGCTGGGCTACATCGCCTATGTGGAGCAGCTCGATGCAATGGTCGCCGAAGAAGATCGCCACGAACAGTTTTTTGCCCGACATGCGGCTGGACATCTGCTGCTTCCGATCGTGCGTTTCTTTTTGAAATGGGATCCGAGCCTTACGCTGCGAAAGGCGACATCGGATTATCCCGCCGCAACAGATCACGCGATTTAGGGTTGCTCCTTACCGGGATCTCACCTCGTGCGGACAGGATGAGACCTGCGAACGCCGCAGAAGGAGAACCCCATGTATCGCGCACTGACATTCTTGGCGCAGGCCACCAACACGGGTCCGGGCGGACCAGGACGAGGTGGGCCTGATGGAGGGGGCGGTCCCAGTGGTGGCCGCACCAGTATGGAAGCCAGCCGGCGCATGATCGATGCAGGAGCTCGGCACATGGACCACAGCGACATGCACTGGGTCGGACTTGTCGTCATCACACTGCTCGCCCTGGTCGCGCTTGGTGTCGTTGTGTGGGCAGTCATCTACCTGACTCGCACGCGCACACGCGCCCTAGCGACCGCTACTTCGCAGGCAAGTGGGCCGAGCGCACGAGCGATCCTCGATGAGCGATACGCCCGCGGCGAAATCGACACTCCCGATTACGAGGAACGACGCGCCAAGCTCGAATAGCAACTGCGCCAAGAATCTGCCCTTAGCCCTCTAAAACACCGCCCGGTTCCTGACCAGGCGGTGTTTTAGTTGCAGACCACATTTATTGTGGTACCTTAATACCGGAAATCTATTTCCGCTTTTGCCGGTCCGGTATTGAGCATTGGGGCCCCGTGGATATCAGCTTGCTACGCAACCTTACGGATCCTGCGATTCTGTTCTTCTTCGCTGGGCTGCTCATTGGACTCGTGAAGTCCAACCTCGAGGTCCCCGCACCGATCACCAAGTTCCTCTCGCTTTACTTATTAATGGCGGTTGGCTTTCGAGGTGGACACGAACTCGCACGAGTGGGTCTTTCCAGCACCGCAGTCAAGACCATTGGCGCAGCAGTCATCTTGGCGATCGTGCTTCCGGCGCTCGGCTTTTTTGTCCTGCGCCGACGTATCAGCGCGTTCGACGCAGCAGCGATTGCCGCCACCTACGGCTCAGTGAGCGCCGTAACGTTTGCCACTGCATCACAGTTCCTTACTGCGCGCGACAACGAGGCTGGTGGGTACCTCACGGTTGCGTTGGTGTTGATGGAATCGCCCGCAATCGTTATGGCGGTGCTGCTTGCCACCTGGGCGCGCAGCCGCGCCAAAACGATGGTGCTCCCAGAAAATGAGCGGGCTGCCAGCTTGGTATCTGCCACGGTGGGCGTACCGGTGCACGATGCCAAAACCCAAACCGAAATGTCGGAGACCATCCCGGAGAAGAATCAACCTGCCGGTGGACACCCCAGCGGACCGCTATCGATCAAGGAAGTGCTGCGTGAAGCGTTCACCGATGGAGCGCATCTCGTATTGATCAGCTCCATGGTGATCGGGGCCTTGAGCGGCAACGCTGGTTGGAACGCAATGGACCCATTCATCAACGGCCTCTGGAAGGGAATGCTTGCGTTCTTCCTGTTGGAGATGGGACTGCTCGTTGCCCGCCAATTGCGTGAGGTCCGTGATGTCGGCCCGTTCTTGATCGCCTACGCCGTGATCATGCCGCTCGTCGGCGCCACGTTGGCCCTCGGGCTCGGTCAGCTCTTTGGACTCAATGTCGGCGACCAGACGCTCCTGATGGTGCTTGCCGCCAGTGCGAGCTACATCGTGGCGCCCGCAGTCATTCGGTACGCCATTCCCGAAGCGCGACCCAGTCGCTACTTCACGATGGCACTCGCAATCACGTTCCCGCTCAACATCGCGCTCGGCATACCGCTGTACTACGCCGTTGCCAACGCTGTCGCCGGTTAGGGTTTCCCGAATCTACGCGGGCACCGACCGATTTCATCCAGTACCGGCAACACGGCCTTGAACTGTCGGAAACCCACATCGGTTGGGCTTGTCCCGGACGCAACCGCAACACTGCGGTACAACCACGAATGAGTCGAACTCTCTAACGCATTCCAGCCGTGTGCAACGACCATGACCCGTGGGTACACTTCGGAACGCCCCGACAGTTGGACCACCGCCCCATGAACGCGCTTTCGGCTCCCCAAGAATTATCGACCGCCGACATCGACGCGTTCTGTGCGTTGCCCCTCGATGAACTTATGCGTCGTGCGACGCAGGTGCGCGATCGTGCCCACGGGAATCGCGTCACCTTTTCACCGAAGGTCTTTATCCCACTCACGATGTTGTGCCGTGACAAATGCGGATACTGCACCTTCGCCCAGCCGCCGGCCCGCCTCGACGCGCCGTACCTCACACCGGAACAAGTCCTCGACATCGCCCGACGAGGTGCAGCCATCGGATGCCACGAAGCGCTCTTCACCTTGGGCGAGCAGCCCGAAGCGCGCTACGAAGTCGCGCGCACTTGGTTAGCCGAACACAGGTACCAATCGACGACCGAATACCTCGCCGCGATGTGCCAACTCGTGATCGAAGAAACCGGACTGCTTCCCCACGCCAATGCCGGCGCGCTGTCTCGGGACGAACTTGCCTTGTTGCGCACCGTCAGCGCCAGCCAGGGAATGATGGTCGAGTCGTTGAACCCGGACCTCGCCGCCCACCGTGGCGCGCCCGATAAAGAACCGAAGCGGCGGCTCGAAACACTCGAATGGGCCGGCGAGCTTCGGATTCCTTTTACCACTGGCATCTTGGTGGGCATCGGCGAGTCGCTCGCCGACCGGGTGGAAGCGCTGGTTGCGATTGCCGACGCGCATCGCCGCCACGGACACATTCAAGAAGTCATCGTGCAGAACTTCTTGCCCAAGTTGGGGACCGGCATGGTCAATGCGCCGGCGTGCCCGCAGGATGAGTTCCTGCAAGCGATTGCACTGGCACGCTTGATCTTGCCGCCAGAGATTCATGTGCAAGCGCCGCCGAACCTCTCGGACGCGTTTGGAGTGCTTATCGATGCTGGGATTGATGATTGGGGTGGCGTTTCTCCGGTCACTGCGGATCACGTGAATCCCGAACGACCGTGGCCGTCGCTCGACCGATTGCGCTCGGTGACCGAAGCGACCGGAGCCACCCTCGCGCCGCGCCTCACGATTTACCCGGAGTACGCGCGCAACGCTGAAGGGTGGCTCGATCCCGAGATGCGGTTCCCGGTGCTCGATCGGATGGATGCGGAAGGTTTAGGCCGAGACGATCCGGGGGCGATGTTTCCCGAAGCCGCCGACGCAGCGCGCAATGTCACCGATGGCGTCGAGATCGAATTGGCACACCGTCGCTCAACTGCGTGGTACTCGGGTTCCGACACCGCACCACCGCAGTTAATTCCGGGCGAATCAACTGCAAGCGGCGCAGTGCGCGAAGTGCTCGAAGGAGTTGATCGCGGCGCCGAGGTGGGCTTCGACGAAATTGTGGCGCTCTTTGGTGCGCGGGGTCCTAACGTTGCGGCGATTGCCGCGTACGCAGATGCTTTGCGTGCCGATGCCGTCGGCGATGTCGTGACCTTTGTTGCGAATCGCAATATCAACTACACCAATGTGTGCACCTTTAAATGCAAGTTCTGTGGGTTCTCGAAGGGTCCGCTGTCGCTGAACTTGCGCGGGACGCCATACCTGTTGGGATTCGATGAGCTGCAACGCCGAGTTATCGAAGCACAAGAGCTCGGCGCCACCGAAGTGTGCCTGCAAGGCGGCATTCATCCCGACTTCGACGGCAACTATTACGTCGATGTTTGTCAGTCTGTGCACGACGTTGCCCCGAACATGCACATCCACGGGTTCACCGCGCTCGAAGTCACCGAAGGCGCGCGCCGGCTGAGCGAGCCGCTCGAGCAGTACTTGCAGCGCTTGATGGACGCTGGGCTGCGCTCGCTCCCGGGAACAGCCGCCGAGATCCTCGACGATGAGGTCCGTGCGGTCTTGTGCCCAGACAAAATCACTACCGACGAGTGGCTCAACGCACACCGCACCGCCCACGAGCTCGGGTTGCGGTCGAACATCACGATCATGTTCGGCGCAATCGAACACCCCAAATCCTGGGCCCACCACTTGCTCGCAACGCGCGCGCTCCAACGCGAGACCGGCGGCTTCACCGAGTTCGTACCGCTGCCCTTCGTACACATGGGCGCCCCGATGTATCTGCAGCACAACGCGCGGCGGGGGCCGACCTGGCGCGAGGTAGTACTCATGCACGCAGTGGCACGCATTGTGTACCGCAACGACATTGCAAACATTCAGGCTTCGTGGGTCAAGCTCGGTGCGGCCGGTGCGCAGCAACTCTTGCGCGCCGGCGTCAACGATCTGGGCGGAACGCTCATGGACGAAAACATCAGCCGTGCTGCCGGCGCAAGCCACGGACAAGGACTCACCGAAGCGGACTTTCGCGCCATCGTCGAACCGATCGGTCGAACCTTGCAGCAACGCACCACGCTCTACGACGCTGCGGTCAGCACCACTGCGTGATCGCACACGGAATCTGCATTCATCGCACTGCGCACAATTATTTCTCGTCTCGCGATCAAGCGATCAGCGCCCCGGCGCCGGAGTGGGGCCTCGGTTGCCGGGCGGTCCCATCGGCGGCATCGGTGCGGCAGCGCCACCACTTTGCGCAGTGGGCGTGCCGCGAAAGCAGCCAAAGGTGTACGGGAACGTCGCGGTGGCGTAATACCGATAAGTCCCATCCGGGCCGATGCGCCCGTTGCACTCGTCGAGAACTTTCACGTCCGATGACGCTCGATAGCTGTATGCCTTCGACACGTTGGTCTTGGGATCACCGGTGCGCTCGTAGCCGGACTGAAAAGTCACCACCTGTTGGCACGAGAGATCCAAACAGCCGTTGGGCCCATAGATCGGAAAGCCGTCGAGGGCATACCCAACGATGGGGGACGCCGTAAAACCGCAGGCATTTGATTGCTCCACTGCATGTAAGTGGTATTCGCTTCCGGGTCCCGTATGGCCTTTGCAGGTATCCAAAATACCGTTGTAGTTCGGATCGCCAAACGCTTCGCTTGCCGGCATTGCTCCTTCGGTCGGCCCGTAGATCGGTAAACCCGTCACACTGAACCCGAGGGTCCCGAGCCGATTGACAATTGATGTTGACATTGCGGCAAGTGCCGGCTGCCGGGGAACCTTCCATGTGAAGTCCTGCGCACGAAGTGGGTTTGGCGTCATCGGTACAAACGGGTACGAGATCATGCCGTTGCTCTCGACAACGAGTTCGTTTTCGGTGCACGACACCTGCACCGACGGTTTTGCGTATCCCGCTCCAGCCCCCGCGGCATTCGCGAGATCAGGAAAATTTGCGGCAGGCCCACACCCCTTCGATGTGGAGGCCGGCCGAGAAACGGTGCTCTTTGCGGGTGAACACGCCATAAGGCCGCCGCCGATCAACACCACGACGCAGCAGAGCACTGCGACAGGTGTCCACTGCAACCGAAGCTTCATGCGTTGCATGATCCCACATCCGCCTGGAATGTTCGGCCGCTTGCGCACGAGTTACCTCGACGACCACACACCCGTGTGCCGCGGGCCTGCGTCGCACGATTATCGCCCCTCAGCAGGGCGCAAGTACCCGCAACGGAATATCGGATGCAATTGGTGGCGATGACAACCAGTCAAATTGATTTGCGTCACCTGGAGGCACGACAAAATCCAACGCCGCTTCCGGAACAATCTGGAAGCCAAGCGCAAAGAACAGTGCGCGGACATGCTCCGTCCCGGACGACGTCAAGATGAGCGCGTCCGTACGCTCACGAAGATCAGCAACCGTCACCTGCACCAACGCTCGGGCAATACCGCTGTGCTGATAGTCCGGATGCACCGCCAGATCGCCAAGACCAAACGCCGGAACATCAACAGTCACATCGAAGATGGACTGATTAGCGACGACCACACCGCCAACACTGCCGACCAATCGGTAGGTTGGCGCGCGCTGCGACCACGCGCGCTCCCAGGTACCCGGGTAATACTGCTCCCACCGTTCAGGAAGAAGCGACCCAATAGCCTTACGTTCAGCATTGTCGAGCGTTGTTTCGTCGACAAATGCAAGGTCAAGTTGCATGCGATAACTCTAGGTGTGCGCGTATATCGCTGCGACATAGCGCGTAGCCTCTGGTCATGCCTTCGATCGACTACGCCCGCCTCGCAGCGTTGCACGCTCGCGAGCAAGAAACATTCGTTGCGAACCATCCGCAGTCTGCAGCACTCGCCGAGCAGGCCCGCGACGTGCTGCTCGGCGGCGTGCCGATGAACTGGATGGCGCGTTGGCCCGGGCGCTTTCCGATATTTGCCGCTGGCGCAAACGGGGCCCACATCACGGACGTGGACGGCAACACCTACATCGATCTCTGTCTCGGTGATACCGGCGCGATGACCGGGCACGCGCCGCCTGCAGCCGTTGCTGCGTTAACCCGACAGGGAGCAAAGGGCACAACGATGATGCTGCCCACCGAAGATGCGGTGTGGGTTGCGCAAGAACTCACCCGTCGATTCGGGTTAACGCGTTGGCAGTTCACGACGAGCGCAACGGATGCAAACCGTTTTGCGCTGCGCATTGCCCGCGGGCTCACCGGGCGACGCAAGGTACTCGTGTTCAACTACTGCTATCACGGCACCGTCGACGAAACGCTCGCCACCCTGACTGACGATGGCCACGTCGTGCCGCGCGCCGGGCACATTGGACCGCAAGTGGATCCCGCCGAAACGACCGTCGTCGTCGAGTTCAATGACGTCGCGGCGCTTGAGGCCGCGCTCGCCACCGGCGAGGTTGTGTGCGTGCTCGCCGAACCGGCGATGACGAACATTGGGATCATTCATCCCGACCCCGGGTATCACGATGCGCTGCGCCGCCTCACACGGGAAACCGGGACGCTGCTCATCATCGACGAGACGCACACCATCTGCACGGGGCCGGGTGGCTATACCGCCGAATACGGATTACAGCCCGACATCCTGACGATCGGAAAACCCCTTGCGAGTGGCATTCCCGCTGCTGCCTACGGGCTCAGCACAGAACTCGCCGCGCGCATCACGGGCCCGGCGACGGGCGACGACTGTGACGTGAGCGGTATCGGGGGCACGCTCGCCGGAAACGCGCTCACGCTCGCCATGATGCGCGCCACGCTCGCCGAGATCCTTACGCCCGAGGCGTACGCGCACACGGTCCCGCTCGCCAAGGCGTGGACCGACGGCGTGCAGGGTGTCATCGACGCGCACGCGTTGCCGTGGAGCGTCACGCAGCTTGGCGCGCGTGCTGAGTACTGGTTCCTCCCCGAGCGACCGCGTAATGGGGGTATCGCCGCCGCAGGTGTCGACCACAAACTCGACGCATTCATGCACCTCTATGCGCTGAACCGCGGCATCCTGCTCACGCCGTTCCACAACATGGCGCTCATGTCGCCGGCAACGACCGAAGCAGACGTCGACCACCACACCGAAGTGTTTGCCCACGCCGTCGAAGAGCTTCTTGGGAAGTGACGGCTACGAGCGACGCTGCAACTGCAAATGGAGCGATGAATGGGAGTTGCCGAGATCGCAGTGCGCCGCAATGCTTACGAAATGCTGCGTGTGCGCAACGCCACTCTTGGCGATGCCGACGCCATTGCCCGGATTCATGTAGCAAGCTGGCGAGCGACGTACATCGGTGTGCTCGTCGCCGAGGCAGGCCATGGTGCGCTCCAAGGTTTTGCTTCGGCGTTTCCTGACGCGGACAATCCAGGGCAGCCCGAAGTACGCACGCTCTACCTTGAACACGAAGTCCAAAGACGCGGAATCGGACGCGCACTTCTTGACAAAATCTGCGCGCGCATCGCAGCGCGAGGACACTGCGCAACCATGCTCCGTGTCGGTGCGCGCAACTCGGTGGCAATTCGCTTTTGCCTGCGGCAGGGCTGGAAGACAGATGGAACTCCAAGACCCATGACCATCGGCTCGGTCGAAACGGAAGTGCTCCGCTTCACGCGAACGTTACGCCCGCCCAGCTAGGCGATCCCGAATAGCAAGCGAACCGGTACGTGCCTGACGTTCCATAGGTCATGCAGGGATTGGCCCGCTTGTTGACAGTGCCTGCGCACGACAGATCACCTTCCACAATTGGCACTTTGACGATCCCCACAGATCCCCTACTTGCGTCCCCAAGTACCTTCAGGCCGACCGTCACCGGCCGCCCTATCGCTATTCAGACAGGTCGAAATAGCGGCTCCTCCCCAGACTTCACCAAGCCCGGGAGTTGGTCGATGAACTGGGCGCTCCACTTGGAGTCGTTGGTTACACGGTCATGCTTCACTGCGATTGGCATTGAACAATGAAAGATTCCGACAATCT
>JBMOIW010000013.1:0-33947 GCA_049317145.1 Acidimicrobiia bacterium | reverse complement strand
TGAGAACACTTCTTTCCAAGTGGCCTGCTGGTTGTCCTCGGCTGCGTCGGATGCGAGCGCAGCCAGGGGCTCGGCGATGTTGCCGACGGTGATCCTTGCGAGCTCGCGCTTCGCTTCATCCGTGCGTCCGGCTTTAAGGTACCAGCGTGGCGTGTCGCGCAAGGGAAGGATTGCAACAACGAGTGCGACGGCGGCAACGCTGGAAAGGCCCAGCATGAGTCGCCAGCCGCTGCCGTTCTGGATCAACTCATCTACGAAGTACGCGACAAAAATTCCGAAGGTGATTCCGAATTGGTAGGACGAAATAAAGCGACCGCGCAGGCGTGTCGGCGCCATCTCGGCTGCGTACAGCGGTGCAGCCACCGAGGCAACACCAACGGCAAAGCCCACAATGAGGCGACCGATGATGAGGATGGTTGTGCCGGGAGTGAACGCCTCGACCAGGGCCCCAATGATGAACAACACGCCAGCGAGCAGCACCGCAGGGCGACGACCAATCTTGTCGGCGAGCATGCCGGCGATCAGCGCACCACCGAGCGCGCCGAGGGTGACCCAACTCGTAATGATCTCAGTCATCAGCGTTGAGACGTGGAACGACTGCTGGATGCCGTCGAGAGCACCGGCGATGACGCCCTGGTCGTAGCCGAAGAGGATTCCGGCGACGAGGATGACGAAGCCGACCAACCACAGGGTCTTCGTCATGACCTTGAGCGGACGGGCACGCGCCTCCATTGGTGCAGCGGACTCCACAACGACCATGCGATTCCCCCAGATCACTCGGTTATTGCCGGATGATTGCGAAACTACTATGCGCCGGAGATCACATTGGGCGAGGCGGGTGCATGAACGAATCGATAGCAATCGGCATCGACATCGGTGGCACCGGGATCAAGGCCGCACCAGTAACCCTCGCGTCGGGTGCACTCGTGCGCGAACGCATTCGCGTCCTCACTCCGCATCCAGCAACCCCGGATGCGATTGCACAGGCCGTCGTCAACGTCGTTGCGCGGATTCCCGAAGATGTTTCGCTCGGTATTACCTTGCCCGCCGTCGTGCGCAACGGCATCGTAGAGACCGCAGCAAACATTGACGAACAATGGATCGGAACTGCGGCCGAAGCCGTCTTTGCGAGGGCAACGGGCCGTGCGTGTGGAGTGGTCAACGACGCTGATGCCGCAGGAATTGCCGAGATGCGGTTTGGTGCCGGTAAAGACAATCCGGGCGTCGTCTTTATGGTGACGCTTGGCACCGGCATCGGGACTGCACTCTTTGTGGATGGCGTGCTCATCCCGAATACCGAACTCGGCCACCTCATGCTCCCCGAGCACGGCGAAGCCGAAAAGTGGGCATCAGAAATCGTGCGCGAGGACGAGGAACTCTCCTGGCATGAATGGGCGCACCGCGTGCAAACCTACCTGCGAGAACTCGAGCGATTGTTTTGGCCTGATCTGTTCATTATCGGCGGAGGCGTGTCAAAGAAAGCGGACAAGTTTCTCCCCGAAATCGAGCTGCGCACTCCCGTTGTTCCGGCAATGATGCACAACGATGCCGGTATCGTCGGTGCTGCACTCTTCGCCCCCGTCTGAGAAGGGACTTCCTGTGACCCCCACCCAACAACTACACGATCTTGGGCAAAGCCTTTGGATCGACAACATCACGCGTGGATTACTCGATGATGGAACCATCGCTCGCTATATCGCGGACTATGCCGTCACCGGTTTGACCTCAAACCCCGCGATTTTCGAGAAAGCCATTGCCACTGGCGCGTACGACGTGGCGATCAGTCACAAAGCCGCAGCGGGGAAACGCGGCGAAGAACTTTTCTTTGACCTCGCCGTTGAGGACTTGCAGCGCGCTGCCGATTTGTTCGCTCCGGCGCACGCAGCAACGGACGGCATCGATGGATGGGTGTCGCTCGAAGTGTCTCCGAAATTTGCGTACGACGCAGCGAGCACGGTGAAGGAGGCTGCCGACCTCCATGGGCGCGCGGATCGACCGAATCTGTTTATCAAGATCCCGGGTACTACGGCAGGGCTCCCCGCAATCGAAGCAACGATCGCAGCGGGTATTCCGGTGAACGTCACACTGTTGTTTTCCGCTGAGCAGTACTTGGCTGCGGCCGATGCGTATATGAAAGGAATCGAACGTCGGATCGCCGCGGGCCAAGATCCCAACGTCGCGTCCGTTGCGTCGGTGTTCATGTCGCGGTGGGACAAGGCGGTTGAGGGTCAGGTGCCCGCAGAGCTTGAGAATAAGCTCGCGCTCGCAGTAGGGGCAGAGGTCTATCGCGCCTACTGCGAGTTGCTCGACAGCGACCGATGGCGGCGCCTCGAAGGCACGGGAGCGCGCCCGCAGCGTGCCCTTTGGGCAAGCACGAGCACGAAAACCGCTGGGGCTTCCGACACGTTGTACGTCACGGGGCTTGCGGCGCCAAACACGGTGAACACGATGCCAGACGTCACCCTTGAGGCCTTCCACGATCACGGCGAACTCGCTGGCACATTGCCGGTTGATGGCGGCGATTGCGATGCGGTACTTGCTGCGTTCGCCGCGGTTGGTATCGACAAGCTCGCGCTCGCAGCAAAACTGCAGACCGATGGCGCTTATGCGTTCGTGCAGTCCTGGGATGCGCTGATCGCTGCGATTGGCGCTCAGACAGAAGCGCTCGGATAGAGGAGGGCCGATGACGAGTGCGCCACTTCGCGAACGTCCCGCGTTCGCTGCACTCCAAGCTGAGGCGGAGACGCTCCAGACACAACAATTGCGTGACCTATTCGCCAGTGACTCCACGCGCGGAACCCGTTTCGCGTTGAATGCGTGTGGTGTGTATTTCGATTACTCCAAACATCGCATTACGGATGCAGTTGTCACTTCGCTGCTCCAACTGGCAGCGGAATCCGGGTTGCGTGAGCACATCGACGCGATGTTCCGTGGCGACAAAATCAACGTTTCCGAGCATCGCTCGGTGCTACACATTGCGCTGCGGCGCCCTCGTACCGAACCGCTGGTGGTGGACGGGGTGGATGTCGTAGCGGAAGTCAACGACGTCCTCGACCGGATGGCAACCTTTAGCGCTGCTGTCCGGAGCGGGGAATGGCGTGGGTACACCGGAAAGCGCATCACGGCGGTGGTCAATATCGGAATTGGTGGCTCTGATCTTGGTCCCGTGATGGCCTACGAAGCGTTGCGCTACTACAGCGATCGATCGATGACATTTCGGTTCGTCTCGAACGTCGACGGCACGGATTTTGTCGAAGCCACCCGCGACCTCGATCCAGCCGAGACGCTGTTCATTGTTTCCTCCAAGACCTTCACGACGCTCGAAACGATGACGAACGCCCAATCGGCGCGTGCCTGGGCCCTGGCCGCACTCGGTGATGATGCGGCAATTGCCAAACACTTTGTAGCCGTATCGACAAATGCCGACGCGGTGACGGCCTTTGGCATCGACACGGCCAACATGTTCGGATTTTGGGACTGGGTTGGTGGCCGCTATTCAATGGATTCCGCGATCGGGCTCTCGACGATGCTTGCGATCGGTCCCGACAACTTCCGTCAACTCCTCGCCGGGTTTCATGCGATGGATGAGCATTTCCGGACTGCGCCGTTCGAGTGCAATATGCCGGTGCTCCACGGGCTCCTTGCAGTTTGGTACGGAACGTTCTTCGGAGCGCAGACCGCCGCAGTGCTGCCGTACGACCAGTACCTCAAGCGGTTCCCGGCGTACTTGCAGCAGCTCACGATGGAGTCCAACGGGAAGCACGTGACGCTCGAGGGTGTGGCCGTGAATTACGAGACGGGCGCGATCTACTGGGGCGAACCGGGAACCAACGGGCAACACAGCTTTTATCAGCTGCTCCATCAAGGTACGAAGTGCATCCCGGTGGACTTTCTTGCGTTCGCGAGCTCGCTCAACCCGTTGGGTGACCATCACCACATCTTTTCGTCGAACGTGTTCGCACAAGCTCAGGCGTTGGCGTTCGGGAAGACCGCAGACGAACTACGCGAAGAGGGAATTCCTGAAGCACTTGTGCCGCACAAGGTGATGCCGGGCAATCGCCCGAGTACCGTGCTCATGGCAGAGCGTCTCACTCCGTTCCAACTCGGAACACTCGTTGCGTTGTACGAGCACAGTGTGTTCACGCAGGGCACAATCTGGAGCATCGACTCGTTCGACCAATGGGGCGTCGAGCTCGGGAAGAAGTTGGCGCTGGACATTCTTCCTGCGCTGACTGCTGAGCACGATCCGACGACCTATGACTCGTCAACCAACACGTTGATTCAGCGCTATCGCGCTTGGAATAGCTGACCCACAACAGAGGATGAGCACAATGCAATTAGGGATGATCGGTTTAGGACGCATGGGAGCGAATCTTGTGCGCCGACTCATGCGCAACGGGCACAACTGCGTTGCGTATGACGTCAGCACCGATGCGGTAGCGGCGATTGCCGCCGAGGGTGCGACCGGAGCGCACTCCCTGGAGGAATTCGTTACCGCGCTTGCCCAGCCACGCGCCATTTGGTTGATGGTCCCGGCCGGGATAGTGCAGTCCACATTGGATGCGCTCGTCCCGCTGCTTGCGCCCGGTGACATCGTGATTGACGGTGGCAACTCCTATTACCGCGACGACATCGTGCGCGCGAAGGCGCTGCGGGAACATGGAATCCACTACATCGATTGTGGGACGAGCGGCGGAGTGTGGGGACTCGAGCGCGGCTACTGCCTCATGATCGGTGGTGAGTCCGAACCGGTGGCCCACCTCGATCCAATCTGGCGCACAATTGCTCCGGGATCCGGATCTGCGACCCCCACGCCGCGCCGCACGCGAACGGATGGCACCGCGCCCGATGGGTATCTGCACTGCGGCCCCAATGGTGCAGGGCACTTCGTCAAGATGGTGCACAATGGCATCGAGTACGGAATGATGGCGGCAATTGCCGAGGGCTTAAGCATCATCAAGCATGCGAACGTTGGCATGCACCCCGAAACCGTTGACGCAGAAACAACTCCGCTGCGCGATCCGTGGGCGTATCAGTACGACATTGACGTCGCCGAAGTGGCTGAGGTGTGGCGACGCGGTTCTGTCGTAGGTTCGTGGCTCATTGACCTCACCGCCGACGCTTTGGCTGCTTCACCAGAACTTGCGCAGTACAGCGGCCGAGTGTCGGACTCCGGCGAAGGTCGCTGGACGGTGCTTGCCGCCGTTGATGAGGGCGTCCCGGCACCGGTGATTACTGCGGCGCTGATCGAGCGATTCGAATCGCGCGGGCTTGGACAATTCACCGATCAGGTGCTCTCAGCAATGCGCGATGCCTTCGGTGGGCACGCAGAGCAGCCGCACTCCGGACGCTGAGCGCCACGATGACCGGCGCGCTCGTTTCCGAAACCCCGCTCGTGCCAGACGATCACGTCATCGTGTTGTTCGGCGCAACCGGTGACCTCGCAAAACGTAAGTTGCTTCCCGGCCTGTATCGCCTCTCCGAGGTCGGTCTGATGCCAAAACGGTTTCGCATTATCGGTACCTCGCCGTCCTCGTACAGCACGGAGGAGTTCCGTAACGACGTGCTTGCGGCCATTGACGAGTTTGGAGTCAAGAAGCCAACGCAGCACCGCTGGGCCGAATTCAGCGCGACGATTTCGTACGTCCCCTCCGCAGCGGACGACATGCGGGCGCTGACGCAAGCAGTCATAGAAAGTGCGCAGGACCTCGGGGGTACCCCTCGGCGTTTGTTCTACCTGTCGATTCCTCCGAAAGCCTTTGAAGAAATCGTGGGCGCGATCGGTGCGGCAAACCTTGTCGATGACAGCACTGCCGTAATTCTGGAAAAGCCCTTCGGGACCGATGCTGCGTCGGCAATCGAACTCAACGCGCTGCTCCACGCGGTCTTTACTGAGACGCAGATCTATCGCATCGACCATTTTCTCGGCAAAGAAGATGTGCAGAACATCCTGGCGTTTCGTTTTGCGAATGGTTTGTTCGAGCCGGTCTGGAACCGGGAGCACATCGAGCAAGTCCAGATTGATGTCCCCGAGACGCTGGGGCTCGAGGGACGTGCCGGCTTTTACGAAGGCACGGGAGCGTTTCGGGACATGGTCGTGACCCATCTCTTTCAGGCGCTTGGCTACGTCGCCATGGAGCCACCGATAGATCTCACGCCGGACGCGCTTGCCGACGAGAAAGACAAAGTGTTTCGGGCGATGGAGTTGCTCGATCCGAACCGAGTCGCACGCGGGCAATACGAGGGCTATCGCGCCGAACCGGGAGTTGCTTCGGACTCGGATACCGAAACGTTTGTTGCGCTGGAAGCGCGGGTGAACAACTGGCGCTGGGAAGGCGTTCCGTTTTTGCTGCGCACCGGTAAGAGGATGGCGGCCGGCCAGCGAGTCATCACCCTGATGTTTCGGGAGCCGCCCCATCGCCTGTTTCCCGAAGTGCTGCCGCAACGCGGCAACTCCATCGCGTTCGAGATTGCCGAGCCGGGCGGGATCACCGTTAATTTTCTGGCGAAACAACCCGGACCAACGATGGACGTTGGCCCCGCCGATCTCAACTTTGCGTATCGCGATGAGTTTGATGTGCGCCGTGAACTCGAAGCGTACGAACGTCTCCTCCACGATGCCATGGTGCGGAATCGATTGTTGTTCAACCGAGCCGAGGGTATTGAGCGCTTGTGGGAGATCAGTGCCCCGGTGCTGGAGTCACCGCCGCCGTTGCACTCGTACGAGGTTGGGTCGTGGGGGCCGTCGGCGGCGCAGGTTCTTCCGGCACCACGATCGTGGTATCTGCCGGATCGTTCGGAGTAACTGCGAGCGGGGCATCCAGTTCGACGATTCGGTCGACCCATGCAAGCACTTCGGCCTCATGGGAGCACACAAGCACAGTCGGTTGTGGGAGCCAGGAACGAATTCCGTCCATTACCCGGCGTGCGGTCGTCTGATCGAGATGGGCCGTCGCTTCGTCGAGCACAAGGAACGGGCGGTCGGCGAGGAGGGCGCGAGCAATAAGTACTCGTTGGCGCTCTCCGCCGCTGAGACGCGTTCCATTGGGTCCACATGGTGTTGCAAGATCAAGATCCAGCGCGCAGGCATCCAACGCGGCGCGCATGCGAACGTCCGCGAGGTCGGGACTTGCTAGCGCCAAGTTGTCGCGGATCGTGGTATCGAACAGGTGGTCATGTTGTTGCACAAATGCGAAGTGAGCGGGCAAGGTCTCGCTCGCTTCGAGCGTTATGGCGGTGTCGCCAACCATGATTGCGCCGCGAGTCAGTGGCAGGAACCCGGCGAGGAGCGACACAAGCGTGGATTTGCCGGATCCACTCCGACCGCACAATCCGACGATCTCGCCGGGAGTGATTGTGAATGTCACATCCGTACACGCGGGGGTCGTGCGGCCCGGGTACGTGTAGGTGACGTCCGAGACAACGAGCGCGCCTGAGCGCGGCGCAGCAAGAGCCGCGCGCGTTGGTTGTGGGTGGGCATTGAGTTCGCGTAGACGCGTTACTGCAGCCCGCGCCCGCACGGCCTGTTCCTGCGCGTCGATCAGCGGGGGGATCGCTTCGAATGCCGCGAGCATCGTGAGCGGCACGAGTGCGAGAAAGACGCCGTCGAGTTGTCCGTGTGTCACCAGATGCATCGCAAGCACGAGGGCAACGGTGATCAGCCCTCCTGCGGCAATGGCGCTAACACCGGCACTCAGCGCATGCGCATTCGCTACGCGTGTTTCGGCGTGGTCCTGCGGGTGTGCAGCAGTCTGGAGGAGATCGAAACGACCGTTGACGCGGAGTTCGTCCGCGAACTCCGCCCATTCGGTGAGCTCGGCCCAGCGGGCAGCGCGAGCTTCTGCGAGGGCTAGGTGGGCGGTTCGGGCTGACCAGCGCATTACGAGGGGGAGTCCGATTCCGCAGCCTGCCAGCCCGATCAGACAGATTGCTCCCAGCAGTGGGTCGAAAGCGCCGAGCAGCACGCTCGCCGCAACGATGGCGATTGCGGATGCGACCGGTGCACATAGGACGCGTAGGGAGTACTCCTGCATCGTTTCTATGTCCGGTCCGAGGCGGGCTACGAGATCACCGCGGCGCGTATCGATATCGGGTCCGGGGATGCGGGTTGCGAGTCGCGCGAACCACTCCGTGCGGAGGCGGGTCGCAACCCGAAAGGCCGTGCGATGTCCGAGGTAGCGCTCGGCATAGCGGGAGCTCGCACGCACGACGGCAAAGACGCGTACCCCCGTGATCACCAATGCCAACGTCGCGGTTGTCGTGACAATGGCAGATCGCGAAATGAGGTACGAGCTCTGAGCGAGGAGCCCGATGCCGGCGAGCAGCGTGAGTGCGCCGAGCGCCATCGTGGCAATCAGAGCCCGCCATTCTCGGAGTCGCAGATGGAGAACACGGATTGCCGCGCTCATGCCGGAACCTCGGCGTGCTGCGTGTCCGGGAGAGCAATGACCTGATCCGCAAGATCACGGGCAAGGTCGCGATGCGTCACGAGCAACACCGTCCGACCGGACAGGATGGATTGTGCCCGAATGGCGATCGCGCGTTCGGTTTGCGGGTCAAGATGGGCTGTCCCTTCATCAATGATGAGGAACGGCGCGTCGCGTAGATAGGCACGAGCGAGCGCAAGACGCTGGCGCTGTCCGCCACTGAGGCGAAGACCATATTCACCAATAGGTGTGTCAATGCCATTCGGAAGACGCGTTACGAACTTCGCAGCACCCGCCGCGTCGAGGGCCGCCCACACTGCGTCCGATGACTCGTGAGGCGCACCGAGTCGGACGTTGTCAGCAATTGTTCCCATGACGAGTGCCGGCTGTTGCGGGATCCATGCGATATTCGTGTGCCACAGCTCGGGATCAATCTGCGTCAGCTCGATTCCGTCGATGGTGATGCGACCGGATTCTGGAACGATGAACCCGAGCAGGAGACGGGTGAGCGTGGTTTTTCCGCAGCCGCTGTGCCCCACCAGAGCGGTCGTCTGTCCGGCGGGCAGTGTGAGCGAGCATCCGGTCAGCACCGCGTGGGCCGCGTCCGGATGACGATAGGTGACGTGGTCCACGATGACCTCGGGACTCGTGCGGGGTAAGGCCCCGCTGCGCGCGCTTGCCGGCACCGTGTCGCGCGCGCGATTCCATTCGGTGATGTGGTGCAACGCCGAAATGCCGGTGCGGCCGGCGTGGTATTCAGCGGCCAGCCGGCGAAATGGCAGGAAAAATTCGGGAGTGAGCATCAATGCGCCCAAGGCTGCTGCGAACGCAAGGTCACGCTCAACCAGTTGGAGGCTTACAACAACTGCGGTCAGGGCGGTTGCCGCGGTCGCTGCCCACTCCATTACTAGGGAGGACTGAAACGCGGTACGAAGAACATCGAGCGAAGCGTTTGCGTGCCGGGCACTCGCTGATGCAATCGATTGTGCGGCGTCGGTGGTGCGCCCAAATGCGCGCAGAGTGGCCAGCCCCGCCACCATGTCTAAAAAGAATGCATGCAGCCACTGGAGTTCTTTGAGTCGCTGATCCGCTAGGCGCTGCGTGTGTTTCCCGATGAGCACAAGCAGCAGCACCAGCATGGGGCCGGTAAATCCAAGGATGAGCAACACAATCGGATCGATAAAGCCAATCGCGATCGCAGCGATGATCGGAGTTGTCACTACCGCTATCCGTGCCGGGAGATAGCGCGTGATGTATGCGTCGAGCTGTTCAACCGTCTCGGTGAGAAGACTCGCGGTTTCGCCCGGAGGCGTCCATGAAGCTGCACTGCGCTGCGCAACTCGAGCGAGCAATTCGTTGCGTAGAACAGTACGAGCAGTGCTGCTGGCGCCGCGCCAACACCATTCGCTGATCCCGAGGGCGAGTGCGCGTGCAGTAACGCATAGCGCCAGGCCGACGAGCGGCACTACGAGCGCAGTCGGTGTCGCCTGCGCAAGGAAGACCCGGTCCACGACGTGGGCAAGGAGGAGGAGCGCAACTGCGAGCAGGACCGTAGCGATGCACTGCGCAACTGTGGCTGTAGCCGTTATCGCTCGAAATTTTGGGATGTTGCGAAAAGCATCGGCCCGGGTTCGCATGGTGAGTAGTTAGTAGCTCGTCTCGTCGATCGTCACTTTGCCACGAAAGAAGTAATAGACCCCTGCGGTGTAGAGCAGCACGAACGGCAAGCCGATGATGGCAATAACGAACATCACCGTGAGCGTCTCATTGGCGGACGACGCGTTGTGCACGGTGAGGTCGTACGCCTTGTTGATCGATGAGGGAACCATGACGGGGTACAGCCCGGCGGCAACCGTTGCCATCAACAACGCGATCATCGTGGAAGAGGCAACGAATGCCTGCAGGTACCGCTGCCGACGAATGCAGTACCACGCGACGAGCGTTGCGCCGAGCGCAAATGCCGGAAACGCCGCCATCCATGGACGGTCGACAAAGTTCTCGGTGACGCGTGGGCGGGCAATGGCTGTCCACGTGATGACTGCGGTCATGAGAACAAAAAAGGTGATCATGAGGCGAGGCATAACCCGGGTAACGCGAGCGAGCAATTCCCCCTCGAGCTTCTGGGTGAGAAAGATCGACCCGTGCAGGCTCAGCATTGCGACGGCGGCGACGCCGACCAAGAGTGCGTACGGATTCAATAGGTCGAGGAGCTGTGGATCAATTTGCCCGTTGGCGTCTACGGGCACGCCGCGCACGATGTTCCCGAGCGCAACGCCGAGCAGAACCGTGATGCCAAGGGAAGATCCGAAGAAGAACCAGTCCCAACCTTTGCGCCAGCGAGTGCTGGGTCGCTTGGATCGAAACTCGATTGCAACGGTGCGCAGGATCAGTACGAGGAGCACCAACATCATCGCCGGGTAAAAGCCGGAGAACACCGATGCGTAGACGACTGGAAATGCGGCGAAGAGTGCACCGCCGCCGAGGACGAGCCACACTTCGTTGCCATCCCAGATCGGTCCGATGCTGTTCAGCAACAAGCGGTGCTCGCGATCATCCTTGGCGAGGAAAGGGGAAAGCATCCCAACGCCGAGATCGAACCCGTCAAGAATTACGTATCCACAAATGACGGCGACGTAGAGCACGAACCACAAAGTTGCGAGCCACATGTCAGACCTCCTCACTCGATATACGCGATTGACGCGTGAAGATCGCTCCAAAAGAATCGGGGAGCGATGTGACGCTGTCTTCGGTTTGCGGTGGGGGGAACCCCGCGCGTAGGCGGGCGTCGAGTAGGCGAAAAAACACCCAGCTGAGTACGGCATAGAGCAAGACGAACATGGTGAGCGACAACGCAACTTCAGTGGTTGAGATGTTTGGCGATGTGGCATCGCTCGTTCGCAAGAGTTTCCAAACGATCCAGGGTTGGCGCCCGAGCTCTGCAGTCCACCATCCGACGATGGTTGCTGTCAGTGCGAGTGCAATCGTGTTCACCAGGATTCGCATCATCCAGCGGGCTCGGAAGAGGGTGCGCTTGAACGCCCATAGGGCAGTTGCGGCAACGCCGACCGCAGCAAGGAGCATGCCGATCCCGATCATGAGGTGATACGCCTGGAAGGTGGCGTTCACCGGGGGCCACTCGTCCCGTGGCACGTCGTTGAGGCCGGTAATGACCGCATCAGGGTCTTGTTTGGCCAGCAGGCTCAGACCGCATGGAATGGCGATTCCTGTCGTGGTGCGTTTCTCCGGATCGGTCCAGCCAACGATGAAGAGCGGAGCGCACGAACGTGTTTCGTAGAGCCCTTCCATTGCGGCGAGCTTGGCCGGTTGTTGGTTGGTAACTGCAACAGCTTGATTCGCGCCAACGAGTGCGACCTGGGCAACTGCCAACACCGTGAATACCGGCAGGCTCACGCGCAGCATGGTGCGTGAGAGATCGGTGTCGCGATTCTTTAGGTGATACCACGCAGCGACACTCATGACGAGCGCCGCACCGACCATCCATGCGGCAACGAGCGTGTGCGCAAGATGCATAGTGAAGCTGGGCGTAAACACAATCTCCGAGAAGCTCTGCATGAACGCCCGTGGCCCGGTAGCGGTGTTGCGAAGCTCGTAACCGGCGGGCGTTTGCATCCACGAGTTCGCCATCACGATCCACGTCGCACTGAACGTTGCGCCGCCCACAACCATGCAGGTGGCGAAAAGCCACATGCGATTGCCAAGGCGCGAGCCGCCGAACAACATGAGACCGAGAAAGCCGCCTTCGAGCATGAAAGCAAAAATGCCTTCCGCAGCCAGCAAACTGCCGAACACGTTGCCGACATAGACCGAGTAGCGCGACCAGTTCGTACCGAACTCGAACTCTTGGACGATTCCCGTCGCAATACCCATGGCGAACACGAGCCCGTAAATCTTGGTCCAGAACATCGAGAGCTGACGCCACTTCGGATCGCGGGTGCGCACGGATTGCGCGCCGAAGATGATCAACATCAGTCCCAACCCGAGCGAGATCGGGGGGAAGAGGAAGTGATAACTCACAGTGAATGCGAATTGCAGGCGATGCAAGGATTCGGTCGACATGGCATCCGTTCCGAGGTGCGAGAATCGGGCCATCTTGTCCGGGTTGCGCTCTCCGTAGGCGGAATTCCGCCGCAATCCTCGTTGGGGCGCCGTACCTGGCCCAGCAGCCATGCGGTATGCCGACAAAGTGCCGATGCCGACTTGGCAAACCCTGAGGGCTTCGAGGAACATAGCTGCCACTGGTAAGGAGATCTCCATGTTCCGTCTCGGACAACGCCGTGCCTCCAATCGTGGAGACCGCCAAGATCGCATCCCCCTCACGCTGCACGGTTCTCGTCTCACGTTGCGCCCGATGGAGCCCGACGACATCGCCCCGCTGCATGCCATTCTCAAGCTCGATGACGTCAAGGCGTGGTGGGGTCAGTACGACAGCGCAGACGAAATTTACGAAGATTTTCTCGATCGCAGCGATGCAACGTTGGCGTTTTCGATCGAGTTCGAAGGCTCCATTATCGGAGGCTTACAGCTCTGGCAGGAACTCGAACCCGACTATCGACACGCGGGCTTCGATATTTTTCTCGACCCGGCAACGCATGGCCAGGGCCTCGGCGTGGAAGCCATACAGCTTGCGACGCGGTATGCCTTTGACGTTTTGGGTCACCATCGCGTCATCATCGATCCTGCGCTGGCAAACACGCGCGGCATACGCGCGTACCAAAAGGCGGGATTTCGGATCGTAGGGGAACTCCGCAACTACGAGCGCGGGCTCGACGGCACGTGGCACAACAACGTGCTCATGGAAATCACTCGCGACGACTACTACCCCGTGAGTGATCCGCCGCGAGGAACCGGTTTGCCCACGGCCTAAGGGTCGCAACGCGTCCCAACAATGCGCGGCGTTATTGTTGCGGCGCTCGCTCTTCGATGCTCCATGGTGAGCCGTAATCATTCAGTAACTCCAGAAACGGCACTGCGTCGAACGCTTCGGGTCCGAGAACGCCCGCACCGGACCAAACGCCTGTCGCAAGAAGTTCCATGGCAACGACCGGGTTGATGGCGGTTTGCCACGCCACCGCCTGGCAGCCGTAGTCGCGCATGGTGTCGTCATTGTCGACGACGTGGTAAAGGTAGACGGCCCGAGGTGTTCCGTCCTTGCCAATTCCGGTCACGTGGGTACCTGCGCACGTCTTTCCGCTCATGCAGGCGCCGAGCGTGGCTGGGTTTGGGAGGGTTGCAGCGACGAGTTCGCGCGGACGAACCGCGACACCGTTGACCACGACGGGTTCAGTGCTATCGAGCCCGGTATCTCGCAGTGTCTTAAGTACGTTGATGAACTCGGTGCCCAAGCCGTACTTGAAAGTGACTTTGTTGCAGTCGATCCACTTCGGAATCAGGATCACTTCTTCGTGCTCGACATTGACGCATTCCACCGGGCCAATCCCGGCAGGAAACTCGAAAATCTCGGGATCAGAAAACGGGTGTGTGGTGTAGTAACCACGCCCTTTCTCCCAGATAAGCGGAGGGTTGAGGCATTCTTCAATCATTGTCCAGATCGAAAACGGTGGGGCAAACGCATACCCCTCGACGTGCAAGTTTGATCCGTCACGAATGTGCACCTCATCAATCGTGGAAAACAAATGATCGGCGGCATAGCGGGCAAAGACGTTGGAGAGCCCGGGCTCAACGCCCATTCCGACGAGTGCGAGCAGCGACGCTGCATTCCATTGGTCTTGCATTGCGAATTGTTCGTCACCAAGAAGAACACCGGGCCGTTCGTATGGAGTAACAGGATGGCGCTGCGACAGCGACATTGCCATGTCGATGTACGTTGCGTGCGCGTCGTAGGCGCCGGTGAAGATCGACATTGCGAACCGAGGATCGCACGCGTTCAGGATGAGATCGGCATGCGTGGCGCGTGCGGCAGACGATACAGCCGCGGCGTCGCCCGCATTGACGAGCATCGGAGTGAATCGGACATCGTTGCGTCCGTCGGCGACGGCCGTCGCGCGTTCAAGGTTGAAGTCCGCCACAACAAAAGCGTCGAAGAAATTGCGGGGGGCCGCGATACGCGCAATTGCTTCACCGACAGCTCCGGCACCTACCAGGAGGATACGCATGGAGAGCCCTGGAGTTATCCCGCAAATGCGGTGGCGAGGTCAATCGGATCGCGGCCAAGCGCATCGGCTACGACGGCATTGGTCATCTCGCCGTCCAGGGTGTTCACCCCCTTCGCCAGATCAATGTCCGCCTGACACGCGCCGACGACGCCGTGCGTTGCGAGCGCAACGGCGTAGGGCAAGGTGACGTTCGTCAGCCCGTAGGTTGAGGTGTTCGGGACCGCCGCCGGGATGTTGCCCACGGCATAATGCAGCACCCCGTGCTGTTCGTAGACAGGGTGTGCGTGCGACGTCTCGTGGATGTTTTCGACGCAGCCACCTTGGTCGATTGCCGTGTCGACGATGACCGCACCCGGTTTCATTGTGCGGATCATGTCGTCGGTAACCACCACCGGTGCCCGACCTCCGGGGACGAGTACGGCCCCAATGACGAGGTCGGCGTCGGCTACGGCACGCGAGACGGCGCCAACATTGGAGGCGAGCGTGACGATGCGGCCCTGATGAATTTGGTCAACCCAGCGCAGGCGATCGACGTTGCGGTCGAGCAGTAGCACTTCGGCTTCCATACCCTGTGCGATCCATGCTGCGTTCCAACCAACGTTGCCGGCTCCGATGACAACAACCTTTGCCGGGCGCACGCCGGGAATGCCGCCGAGGAGTACACCGCGCCCGCCGTGTTCACGTTCGAGGAAGTGGGCGCCGACCTGGGTAGCCATGCGACCCGCAACTTCGCTCATCGGAGCGAGCAACGGCAGGGCCCCATTGGGGTGCTGCACGGTCTCATACGCAACGCCGGTCACCTTGTGCTCCAAGAGCGCATCGGCAACTTTGGGATAGGCGGCCAAGTGCAGATAGGTGAACAGGACGAGCCCGGGCCGCAGGCAATCGAATTCCGAAGCTTGAGGCTCCTTGACCTTCAGGACGAGCCCGGAGTCGCTCCACACCGTGTCGGCGTCTGTGATCGTCGCACCGGCGGCCCGGTAGTCGTCGTCGGTGATCGAGGAATCGGCTCCCGCGCCATGCTCGATCAGCACGGTGGCGCCACGAGCAACGAACTCGTGGACCCCGTCGGGCGTGATGGCCACGCGATGCTCGCCGGCTTTTACTTCGCGGGGAACACCGATCGTCGAGATTGCAGTCATGAGCGCATCTCCCGCATGACCTTTTCCGCATCCGTGAGCACGGTACGAAGCGTGTCATGAATGCGATCAAACTCGGTATCGGTACAGATCAATGGCGGCGCCAATTGCACCACGGGGTCCCCGCGGTCGTCCGATCGACAGATCAGCCCCGCTTCGTACAAATGGGGGCTGAGATAGCGACGGAGGAGAAACTCGCCCTCTTCTGCGGTAAACGATTCGAGGGTTTCTTGGTCGCGTACCAGCTCAATCGCTTGGAAGAATCCGGCGCCGCGCACGTCACCAACGATGGGAATATCGCGAAATGACTCGAGTCGTTCGCGGAACCCCTCTTCGTGTTTGTGGACGTTCTCGAGGATGCTGTCTTCCTCGAAGACCTCAAGGTTGGCAAGGGCGACCGCGCAACTGATCGGATGTCCGCCGTAGGTGGAACCATGGAAGAACGCGTTCGTTCCCTCCAGGAATGGTTCCATCAGGAAATCGCGGGCGATGACTGCGCCGATAGGGGCGTATCCGCTTGTCATGCCCTTGGCGCACGTGATCATGTCGGGGAGGTAGTCGAACTTCTGCGCGCCAAACATGGTGCCGAGTCGCCCGAATGCGCAGATGACTTCATCGGAGACCATCAAGACGCCGTACTTGTCGCAGATTTCGCGCACACGCTGAAAATATCCGGCGGGCGGAACAAAACAGCCGCCCGCATTCTGAACCGGTTCCATGAACACTGCAGCAACCGTTTCGGGCCCGAGCTCAAGGATTTTTTGTTCGAGTTCGTCCGTGATTGCCACCATGAATGCGCGCTCGTCGTGCGCGAGCGGATGGCGCATTCGATTGGTGTTGGAGATGTGATTACCGCCCGGCATGAGGGGCTCGAAGGGCTTTTTGTAGTTCGGAATCGCGGTCACGGCGAGGGCGCCCATCGAGGTGCCGTGGTACGCAATATTGCGACTGATCATCTGTCGTCGCTCGGGTTGCCCTTTGAGTAAGAAGTACTGGCGCGCGAGCTTGATTGCCGATTCCACGGCTTCGCCGCCGCTGACGGTGAAGAACACGCGGTTCAGATCGCCGGGCGCGAGGGACGCGAGTCGGGTGGCGAGCTCGATTGCCTTGGGATGCGCGTAGGTCCAGATCGGATAAAAGTCGAGTGTCTCGGCCTGATGCAACGCAGCTTCGCCCAGTTTGCGGCGCCCATGTCCGATCTGCGTCGTGAAGAGACCCGACAGCCCGTCGAGGTACTCCTTATCGTGGGCATCCCAAACGTATGCGCCCTTGCCGCGCGTGATGATCGGAATTTCTTTTTCGGGGCCGTACGTCCCCATGCGGGAGAAATGCATCCAGAGGTGGTTACGGGCATCTTCGTTGAGTTGGGCGATTTCTTGGTCGTTCATCGGGTACCCCACGCATAGGTTTGTTTGTACAGCCGCAAGTAGCGGAATAGTTCGGTATTGCGCACCTCAGGCAGTGCGCGGATCTTGTCGTTGAGCAGCTCGAAGAGGTGATCGTCGTCCTCGCACACGACTTCGGCGAGTAGGTCGAATGATCCGCCGACCACCACGACGTAGTCGACCTCGTCGATTTTGGAAATCTCGTCGGCAATTGCGCGTAGGTCCCCGTCAACATTGATGCCGATCATTCCCTGACGACTGAAGCCGAGTTTGAGCGGGTCGGTCACTGCAACTACTTGCATGACCCCCGCGTCCGTCAGGCGCTGCACGCGCTGGCGAACCGCGGCTTCCGAGAGCCCAACGTCGGCGGCAAGTTTCGTGTAGGGACGTCGACCGTCGACTTGCAGGGCCTCGATGAGGGCTTTGTCGATCTTGTCAACGACGTCCGTTTTCACCACTTCACCATCACATGCTTGATTTCGGTGTAGGCCTCGATCGCATAGATCGACATGTCCTTGCCGTAGCCGGATTCTTTGAAACCGCCATGGGGGAGCTCGGAGACGATCGGGATGTGGTCATTGACCCATACGGTCCCGAACTGCAGTCGCGCTGCCATGTTCATGGCGCGTCCGACATCCTGTGTCCAGATGCTTGATGCGAGGCCGTAGTTCACGTCGTTTGCCCACGCGAGTGCTTGCTCGTCGTCGGAGAATCGCTGCACGGTTACTACGGGGCCGAACACTTCGCGCTGCACGATCTCGGAGTCTTGTGCCGGTCCAACGATGACGGATGGCTCGTAGAAGTAGCCGGCGCCGCCTTTCGGTGAACCTCCCGCAACGGCTTCGGCGCCGTCTTTCACTGCCCGCTCAACCATCCCGGTCACGCGCGCAAGTTGTGCGTCCGAGATCACGGGTCCCATGAAAACCTCGTTGTCGTTGGGATCACCGACGACAACATTCTTTGCCGCGTCCGCCATTTTGTTGACAAAGTCGTCAAAGACGCGCGGGCCGGCGACAATGCGACACGGTGCGGTGCAGTCCTGTCCGGAGTTATAGAACGCCGCCTCGCCGAGCGTAGCGACGACTGCGTCGACATCGGCATCATCGAAGATGATCACGGGAGCTTTACCGCCGAGTTCGAGGTGAACACGCTTGAGGGACGGCGCAGCCTCGGCTGCGATGATCTTTCCGGTTGCGACGTCACCGGTCAGCGAGACCATCGCCACATCCGGATGTTCGACCAGTGCGGCCCCAGCGGTCTCACCTTGTCCGGTAATTACGTTGAGTACGCCCGGCGGCAAAATGTCTGCGCAAATCTCTGCCAGGCGCAATGCAGTCATGGGTGTCAGCTCGCTCGGCTTGAGGACGACGGTATTGCCGGCGGCCAGGGCGGGGCCGACTTTCCAGGTCGCCATGTTGATCGGGTAGTTCCAGGGAGCGATTGAAGCGATCACGCCAATCGGGTCGCGCCGTAAGAATGACGTGTGGTTCGCCATGTACTCACCGGCTGCGCGCCCCTCGAGGAATCTTGCTCCCGCAGCAAAGAAGCGCCAGTTGTCGACCGTGAGGTCCATCTCGAAGTCGATAATCGAACGCGGCTTTCCCACGTTGTTGATCTCGAGGTCTTTGATGGTGTCGAGATCCGCCTCGATTGCATCGGCGATCGCGTGCAGTGCCTCGGAGCGTTCGCGCGGAGTCTTCGCGGCCCACTCAGGGAACGCCGCCTTGGCTGCTTCCACTGCATCATTGACGTCGGTCGCGTCGCTTGATGCGACCTCGGCGAGCGCAGCACCGGTTGCGGGATTGAGTACGACGTCGGTCTTCCCCGACCGGGCCGGTTTCCATTGATTGTTGATGTAGTTGTTCATCGTCATGACTGCGATATTCGGGCAAAAAACAGAACTTTGCAAGGGAATCCGAGCTATGTGCTCGATTTCACATAGGAAATTCGAGGAAGTGAGGCAAATTGCCTACGTTCTCAGTAGCGCCTACACCTTGCCGATTCTGCGTTCCCGCCGGGCGCCCCACCAAGTGGCTATCGCCAGGATGCTGACGCTCACGATCAAAATCATCGTGGACAGCACGTTGATCTGCGGCGGGGTCGCAGTACGGGATTGTCCGAAGACGCGGACCGGGAACGTCGTCGTGGACGGGCCCGACACGAAGTACGTGATGATGAAGTCATCGATCGACAGCGCGAAGGCAAGCAGCGCCGCCGCAAGAATCCCCGGGGTGATGAGGGGGAGGGTGATCTTCCAGAAGGTGCGGGTCGGGGAAGCGCCGAGGTCCATGGCGGCGTCCTCAAGCGTCCAATCGAATCCCCGAATGCGCGCGCGAACGGTGATCGCGACGTAGCTCACGAGGAACATGATTTGCGCGATGAGAATCGTCGCTACGCCGAGCGTGAAGTTGATGTTGAACAAGAGCAGCGTTGGCTGAATAAACAGTGTGAGCAACGATGCCCCCATTACGATTTCGGGGGCGGTCAGTGGAAGCACGAGCATGAAGTTCAGCGGAGTACCGCCGCGAAAGCGATAGCGGACGAGCGCAATCGCAATAAGCGTGCCGAGGACGACAGAAACCAACGTTGCGATGGCAGCAATTTCGAGGCTGAGCAGGAGTGCGTTGGTGAGGGCGGTATCGCTAAACGGGTGCAACCAGTTCTCGAATGTGAACTGTTGCCAGACGGCATTGAACTTCCCTGCTGGCTTGTTGAAACTGAACATGACGATCACAAAGATCGGGGCGAAAAGGAATATAAGTGCGCACGCTGCGCATACGTTGATAAGGAGACGCCCAATCCGCCCCGCTGGTGAGCTCACGGTGCCCGACGCGCTCATCCGAGGTCCTCGGTGCCGAGCAGTTTGGAATACACGGACACCATGACGAGCACAATTGCCATAAAGACGAACGAGAGTGCCGCCGCAACGGGATAGTTGTTCTGCACCAGGAATTGATCCTGGACAACGTTCCCGATCATGGTGGTCTTTGCCGTGCCCAGGTAGTACGCATTGACAAAGTCGCCCGCGGCGGGGATGAACACCAGAAGGCTTCCCGCAAATACGCCCGGAAGCGATAACGGGAAGATGATCTTGCAAAATGCGCGCCAGGTGTTTGCGTACAGATCGCGTGCCGCGTCAACGAGGCGACCGTCAATTTTTTCGAGCGCAACGTAGATAGGGAGCACCATGAACGGCAAGAAGTTGTAGGTCAGGCCGAAGATGACGGCTTCGGGACGACGCAGCAGCGATGCGTCAGGCCCGGCCACGCCGATCCACTGCAAGACGCTGACGATGGGACCTGAGGTGCCGAGCAAGGTTTTCCAGGCCAGCGTGCGAATCAAGAAGTTTGTGAAAAATGGGACGACGACCAAGCCGAGCATGAGGTTCTTCCAGCGTCCTCCTCTAAACGCGATGACGTACGCAAGCGGATACGCAATGAGGAGTGCAAGTAGGGTGGCGATGGTCGCATAAAGAAACGATCGCGTGAACTGCGGCCCGTAGTCGGAAAACGCCTGTCGGTAGTTGCTCCACTCCCACGTGAACTCGGGTTGTGCGAATCGGCTCGAGCGGCTCGAGAGGGACATCCGCAGCAGGGTCCACAACGGGACGAAGAAGAACGCGACGAGCCAGAGCATGCCCGGTGCAAGGAGCAGCCAGTGTGCGACCTGGGATCGCTTACGCCCGGCGTTGTCGCGTTCGTTAATTGCCATCCGCTTGGGCTGCCGCAGATCAGCCGGTGCCGAGGATCTCGGAGAAGCGCTTGTCCCAGAGATCTTGTTGGTCTGCCGGGATCGGGCCGAAGATCGACACTGTCTTTAGGAATTCGTCGGTGGGTACTACCAACGGGTCGTCAACGAGTTTGGCGGCGTCGCCGCCCATTTTCGTCAGTTCCTCCGCAACGCCGTTTACCGGGGAGACGTATTGCACCTCGGCGGTGAGCAGGGCAGCGTTTGCCGGATCGTAAAAGAAGTTGATGAACTCCGAAGCATTCGCAACATGCGCGGCCATGATCGGGATCATGAAGTTGTCGGACCAGAGCGTTCCTCCGCTCTCGGGGATGGCGAACTTCACTTTCGGGTTGTCGCGAGCGATTTGCGCAACGTCGCCCGACCAGGCAATGCATGCGGCGAGGTTGCCTGCAGCGAGGTCATTGACGTACTCGTTGCCGTTGAACCCGTTGACTTGTCCGCTCTTGACCGCGCGTTCAAGGTCATTGAACGCAGGTTGCGCAGCGACGAATTCGGGCTTGGTGATGCTGATGCCCATCGCCATCATGATGATGCCCATGGTGTCGCGCATCTCGGAGAGCAATGTCTTGTTGCCCTTGACGGCGAGAAAGTCCTTCCAGGTCTTTACGTCTTTTCCTCCGGTGAGGTCCGTGTTGTACGCAAAGCCGGCAAACCCGCTCTGCCACGGCATCGAGTACGTGCGGGTGGGATCGAACCCGGGTGACGCCAGCGCGGCACGCAGGTTCTTTTTGTTTGTCATCTTTTCAGCATCGAGGGGCTGCACCCACTGGAGTTGGTTGATGAGACGGTTCGCCATCCAGTCGGTTAAGACGATGCCGTCTCGACCAATGCTCTTGCCCTTGGAAAGATTGGGCTGGATCTTGGCGAAGTACTCGTTGTTGTCGTTGATGTCCTCGGTATATGTGAGCTTCAAACCGGAGGCCCTCTCGAACGCTTTCTTTGCCTCGGCGCTGAAATAGCTCGTCCAGTTCGAAATCGACACCGAGTTCGGTCCGCCGGAACTTCCACCGCTTGCGCAGGCCGCAAGTAGTGACGGTGCGATGACGATGCCGCCGCCCACGAGTCCAGCTCGGATTAGGAAGTCTCGACGGTTCATGCCGTCACCTGGCGTATTAGTCGTGCGTCGACGGTGTTTCATCAATTCCTCCTAGTTCCCTGCGGGCAATGCATCTTCGAATTCCGGATTGGCTGCATCCGTCGGTTTGCCAGGGATGAGCCGGGCAGCATCGTGATCCCACGATGCCCAGACTTCGTCGCCGGGATGCAAGAGCGGGAGATGGTGCTCAGCGCCGACGTAGGCCGCAACCTCGGTGCCATCGGGTGCGCGCAGCGCAAAGCGCACAACCGGACCCTGGAAGACGTAGTCGATGACGTGGCAACGCATCGACGTTTTCGATGCCGCCGGTGCTTCGATGCTGACGTGGACGCGCTCGGGGCGCACCATGAACACCGCGTGGTCGTTCGCGCGAAGTGCACCTTCGACGTGCCCCGAGACGCGCAGGTCTGCGATCTTTGCGTCGGCGTTGTCACCGTGGACTTCGGTAATGACCACCGGCCATACGTTGGCCTGGCCGATGAAGCCGGCGACAAATGCCGATGCGGGATGGTCGTAGATGTCTTCCGGTCCACCGATCTGTTCGACCCGTCCCATATTCATGACGGCGATTCGGTCGGAGAGCGTTAGGGCTTCTTCTTGATCGTGGGTGACGAAGACGAAGGTGATGCCGACTTCACGCTGGATACGTTTGAGTTCGATCTGCATGGCTTGGCGTAATTTGAGATCAAGCGCTGCCAGTGGTTCGTCCAAGAGGAGTGCGCTGGGATAATTGACGAGCGCGCGAGCGAGGGCCACGCGTTGTTGTTGGCCGCCCGAGAGTTGGGCCGGCTTGCGCGAAGCAAATTCACCGAGGCGCACGATTTCGAGCATGTCGTCGACGCGCTTGGCAATCTCGGTTTTGGCGAGTTTTTTGGTACGCGGACCGAATGCAATGTTTTCGCGCACCGTCATGTTTGGAAATAGCGCATATTGTTGGAAAACTGTGTTGACGTTGCGCTTGTAGGGCGGGACGTTGGAAACGTCTTGTCCGACGAGGCGCACCGCGCCCGAGCTCGGTGCTTCGAATCCTGCGATCATTCGTAGCGTCGTGGTCTTGCCGCACCCCGACGGACCCAGCATGGCGAAGAACTCGCCCTGGTGAATGGTGAAGTGCGCATCGTCTACCGCGACAAAGTCACCAAAGACTTTCGTGACGTGGTCAATTTCAATCACGACGTCTTGACCGGGCACGGTTACTCCTATCGGAGTCCGGGGTCGAGCACTGAGGTCCCGGGCTCGGGTTTATGACGGCCTAAGTGTCCCACGATCCTGGCCGCGTATAGGTTCACGCGCTCGCTTTTCGGAAAAGTGGTGCATATGCGACAGCGGTAGCAGTCGTGCGGATCCGGCGCCATCTGCTCAAGCCGTAACGGGAACAATCGCCTCGTTTGCTCCAGGGGGGAGACTCGGTGACGACTTGAGGATTCGACCGCTCGACTTCGGTTCTCTGGACCGGAACACCGATCCCAATTTGGCTAACTCAGTCACGCTCGTTGTGCTGGCAAAGCAGGTATACCGTTCCTGGCGCGCCATCTCGCTGATGCTCTCACTGAGATGAGGGGCGTTCGGTGTCGTGCAACGTTTGGCGAAAATGACGGGGAGTTCAAGTGGGTACTTTGCCGATGATCATCGATGGGGAAGAACGGACCGCATCGTCCGGTGCAACGCTTGAGAGCATCGACCCGGCGAGCGGTGCGGTGGTGGCAGTTGTCGCCGCCGGTGATGCTGGCGACATTGATGCGGCCGTTGCTGCATCTCGACGTGCATTGCCCGCGTGGCGCGCCACTGCGGCGGCCGAGCGTGGGCGCGTATTGCGGCGCATCTCCGATCTCATTGCGGCGAACGCAGATCGACTCGCCGAACTCGAGAGCTTGGACACCGGGAAGCCATTGACCCAGGCACGCGCCGATGTCGTGGTCGCCGCTCGGTACTTTGAGTACTACGCCGGTGCGGCCGACAAGCTGATGGGCGAAACCATTCCCGTGAGCGACGATGTATTTGCGTACACGGTGCGCGAGCCGCACGGAGTGACTGGGCACATCGTTCCGTGGAACTACCCGCTGCAGATCGCATCACGCTCCATCGCGCCCGCTCTTGCCGCAGGCAACGCGCCGGTGCTCAAACCCGCCGAAGAGACGCCGTGTACTGCGATCGAACTCGGGCGCCTCGCGCTCGAAGCCGGGCTCCCCGTCGGTGTATTGAACGTCGTGCCGGGTTTTGGCGAGACCGCCGGTGCAGCGCTGAGCGCGCATCAGGGCGTCGATCACCTTTCGTTCACCGGTTCTCCGGAGGTCGGGCGCCTCGTCATGCATGCAGCGGCCGATCGCCTTGCGCCCGTTGGTCTTGAACTCGGCGGGAAAAGTCCTCAGATCGTGTTGCCGGGGGCGAATCTCGATCTTGCTGCCCCTGCAATCCTCAAGGCGATTATCCAAAATGCGGGACAGACCTGCTCGGCGGGATCACGCGTCATCGTGCATGCGTCGCTGGAAGCCGAACTGCTTGATCGTCTGCGCGCATTGTTTGCGAAAGTATCTATTGGTCGCGGCCTCGACGATCCTGACCTGGGTCCGCTGGTCACTACCGGGCAGCAAACCCGCGTGCTCGGTTACATCGAAGCCGGCAAGTCGTCGGGGGCTCAGCTTCTGTGTGGCGGTGGCGTTCCGGACGGCATGGAACGTGGCGCGTTTGTGGAGCCGACCATATTTGTCAATGTGGATGCGAACTCCGCAATTGCCAACGAAGAGATTTTTGGCCCGGTGCTTTCGGTGCTGACCTGTCAGTCAACGCAGGACGCGCTTGCAATGGCGAATAACTCCCGCTTCGGGCTCGTTGGTGCAGTGTGGACTTCGGATATTGATGCCGCGATGTGGGTGGCATCTCGCCTTGAGGTGGGACAGGTGTTCATCAATACCTATGGCGCAGGTGGCGGTGTCGAGTTGCCGTTCGGTGGTCGCAAGGAGTCCGGCTTCGGTCGCGAGAAAGGCTGGGAGGGCTTGCTGGCTTTCACGACCACCAAGACTGTTGCGATGCGAGTTACGCCGCGCTTCTCGCGCTAGCGGACGCAGAACGGTCCGACGCTGGTCCGTCGTCGACGGGCAACAAACATGCACCATCCGCCGATCGCGATCAGCCCAAAGCCGGCGGTGGTCAACGGGAACGTGTCACTCCCGGTATTCGCAGTGGTTGCGCAACCGGGAAGCGTCGTGTTCGCAATGCTGGTGTTGTTGGAGCCGTCGGGATCTTCTTGGTCTCCTGCGACAAACGCAGTGTTGGTCTGCAGACAGATGCCCGTTACTCGAGCTTGGAATGTCGCGGTAACGGACGCTCCCGCGGCGAGCGCACCAACCGTCCAAATCCCGTCATCGCTGATCGTGCCGGTGTCGGTTGCGCTGCTCGTGAGAGTCACTCCGCTCGAAGGAAGGTCGCGTACCTCGACTCCGGTGGCGTTGCCCGGGCCGTCATTGGTGGCGGTCACCGTGTATGTGACGCGGTCACCGGATTTCGCGGTGAGGTGGTTCACGGATTTGCTCACCCGAAGGTTGGCACCGGACGACAACGTCGATTCCTTCGATCTCGTTGCTCCGGATGGATCCGGGTTGGTGGAGCTGGAAGTCACTGATGCGATGTTGACGAAGGTGCCCCCGGAGATCGGGAGTTGCACCGAGTAGATGATTCCGGCGATGTCCCCTACCGCCAAGGTGCCAAGCGTGCAGGTCATCGTCACGCCGACGAGGGTGCAGTTCGAGGGCACTTCGGTGACGGTCACGCCGGCAGGGAGGGTGTCAGTAATGATCGCATTGTCGGCATCCGACGGGCCGTTGTTGGACACGGATATCGAGTACACCAACGGTTCATCGGCTTGCGGAGTGCTGAGCGTGTCTTTGGTGATGACCAAACGCGAAGCATTCGCAATCGTGATGGTGGCGGTACCCGAATCGGTGAGGGTGCCATCGGTTGCCGTTGCGGTGTCGGTCAAGGTCGTGCCGACGTTCAACGCTGCATTTGTTCGCCCCACCACAATGATGCGTACCGTTTGTCCGCCGGTGAGAACGCCGAGTGAGCAAGTAACGCTGGCGCCCGTGGTGCAAGAGCCCGCCGAAGGAATGACGTTGGTCACGGTGAAGCCGGCTGGAATCGTGTCGGTCACGTTTACCGATCCCGTCGATGTCTGCCCGATGTTCGAAACAAGGATTGAGACCGATGCTTTACGGCCGGCGTTAACTGCAGGGGTGAGTGCAGTCTTTGTCACGACAATTTCTGCTGGGGGCTGGGGGTCGATGATCGTTGCTGTTTGCGAGGTGTTATTGCTGAGGTCTGGATCGTGGACGGCGCTCGTGGCGGATGCATTGTTCACGGCAATGATCGGGTTCGCAGTCGCGTTGGTGCCGGTTGCGGTAAACGTGAAGGTGGCCAGGCTGCCGTTACTCAGGCTTGGTGTTGTGCACGTCACGATCTGACCGACTGCGCTACACGAGCCGGTGCCGGCGGCCGCAAACGTGACACCCGTTGGGAGCGTGTCGGTCACCGTTACGGTTCCCACGTCACTCGGACCGTTGTTCGCGACAGTCAGCGAGTAGGTAATGGTCCCACCGCTCGCAATGCTCGCAGTGGCGACCTTGCTGATACTTAAGTCTGCCGCAGTGTTGACGGGGGTCGACGTTTGATTCGTCGAGAACGTATCGATTCCACCCAGCCCATCGGTCTCGCTGACGGTGGCGGTGTTTTGCAACGTGGTACCGGATGCCGCGGTATCGACGGTCACGCCATAGCGCAGCGTCACGCTGGTACCCGGTTCAATGACACCGGACGCGCCGCTCGAACCAGTGAGATCAACCGAGATGGTGCGCGTGGCCCCGTTATACGCGCTGTCGGGGACATTGATCGTGGTTTTGCCGGTATCGATTTTGATCGATCCTGCAACAAACGTGGTGTTGGTCGGCAGTGTGTCGCTTACGGAAGCTGCTGTTGTGGGGCTTCCGCCGGCATTGGTGACATTGACCTGATACGAAACCACTTCACCGACATCGACAGCACCAGCAGGCAATGCGCTCTTGTTTGCGGTTACGCATGCACTTGATCCGAAACTAATGGCGTCGAGGAAGTTCCCGATAGACGGATTGCCGCCGGCTGCTGAGACGGACTCGAACGCAAAGCGGGTCACGGTTTGGCCCGTCGGAATGGTGTACGTGCCAGAGTGGCGGCCCCACGCAGTATTGCCATCCGATGCGGTTGCGACCGTGGTCAGCGTCCCGCCCGGCGCGCCGATACGCACATTCATCGTGTCGACACCATTGCGGCCGCGATGCGAAAGAGCCCACACCAAGGTCTGGCCCGGTGTCGTGGGAATGTCCTGGTACAACGTCGAAACGAGATTTGCGTTGAGTTCGGCGAATTGATTGCCTTCCGCCGCGGGGACGCCTTGAAAGCCGGACTTCCAGAGTTCCATCTTCCCGTCGGCGGCCGTGGTGGACCAGCCGGGCACGGTGGATTGATCGACGAGTTGGTAGGTGCTCGAGGTCATCACCGGAGCCTCGAACCCGTTGTTCTCGAGTTGGCTCGGAGGAGGTGGACAACTCGTCGCTCGCGCCGTCGGTGCCGTCGGGGTGGGAGCAGCGGCGCTCGGGAGGGCAATGAAAGTGCTGCCCGTGGCGAGTAGCACTGCGCCGACGACGCGTCCAACGCGATGAATGTTCACGACCTTCCCCCTGTTCCCGGTGCGGCAATCTACTGGGCGGTTCGGGTTCAGGTCGGGGAATGGGTGCGCTCCCGCCTAGCCTTCGCCCCATGGTTGATCCAGTGGTTTCGCCGGGCGCGTTGGTGTTGGTCACCGGGGCAACGGGATACATCGGCGGTCGACTTGTGCCGGTGCTGCTCGCTGCGGGGTATCGCGTCCGATGTCTGGTGCGGACTCCCGCCAAGTTGGCAAACGCGCCCTGGCGTGACTCGGTAGAGATCGTCGCGGGTGATGTCGAGGCGGATTGCTCGGAAGCATTCGCAGGATGCGCCGCGGTTTACTACCTCGTGCACAGCATCGGAGCGTCATCGGACTGGGAGGCACGCGAGCTGCACGCGGCGGCGAACGTCCGCGATGCCGCGGCCGCGGCGGGAGTGCATCGCATCGTGTACCTCGGCGGGCTTGGTGGAGACGACGCGGACGCAACGGTTGGTCCTGACTTGTCGCCGCACTTGACCAGTCGCCATGAGGTCGGCCGCATTCTTGCGTCGGGTCCGACGTCCGTTACCGAACTGCGCGCTGCAGTCGTTATCGGATCGGGCAGTGCTTCGTTCGAGATGCTGCGCTACCTCGTCGAAGTGCTCCCGGCGATGGTGACGCCGAAGTGGGTGGGAACCCGATGTCAACCCATAGCGGTACGCGACGTGTTGCGTTACTTGGTCGATGTATTGAGCGTCGGTGCGACTGCGGATCGCGTGCTCGGAATCGGTGGCCCGGATGTTCTTACTTACCGCGAGATGATGGACATTTATGCCGAAGAAGCTGGTCTTTCTAAGCGGCGCATCGTTCCCGTTCCGGTCCTGACTCCGCGATTGTCATCGCTGTGGGTGGGGCTGGTCACTCCGCTGCCCGTATCGTTGGCGCGTCCGCTGGTGAACAGCTTGGTCAATGAGGTCGTGGTGCGAGACGCCGAGATCGAGTCGCTCTGTCCAGGGCCGCGCACGACGTATCGCGACGCAGTGCAGCTCGCGCTCGGTCGCATGAAAGCACACGCAATCGAATCCACATGGTTCGACGCAGCGGTAGGGGGGCGCGCATCGGATCCGATTCCGACGGATCCGCAATGGTCGGGCGGCACCGTACTTTCCGATGTGCAAGAAGCGTTCGTTGATGCTGCGCCCGACTATGTGTTCACTTTCTTGACTCGCATCGGTGGAGAACATGGGTGGTACTCGGGCGAATGGTTGTGGGCGCTTCGCGGCGCCGTGGACAAAGCATTCGGTGGCCCCGGCATGCGGCGCGGGCGGCGCCATCCGCAGGAACTGCACGTTGGGGATGCCATCGATTTCTGGCGCGTCGATGCACTCGAGCCTGGGCATTTGCTGCGCCTACGCGCCGAGATGCGGTTGCCAGGAGAAGCCTCCATCGCGTGGGAACTCGAACCGGAAGGTGCCGGTACGCGCATTCGCCAGATCGCACAGTTCGTTCCCCGCGGTCTTGTCGGACGGGCGTATTGGTACGGTGTCGCCCCAGCCCATCGATTCGTATTCCCGGGAATGTTGCGGGGATTGATCGATGAGGTGCTTACCGAATCGGTGCACTCCTAGACGCATGTCGCCAAAAGCTGGGCCGTGGTTGTTCCAGGTGTCGTCGCGGATGTCGATCATGGGGCGGGTCTCGTCGCAAGTGCATGTCCGGGGGATCTCGTCGGGCACCGATGCCTTTCGGGAATTTCGGTGATTTGGCCTGACGGTCATTGCGTTGGCGCACCGCGCGCACGAAGATGCTCGCCGTGCACCACGACCCCATTATCCCAGTCGAGCCGCGGCCGCAAGCCGAATCGCGTTGGGGTGCGGTCATCGCCATCCTGATTGCTGTTCCGTTGCAGATTGCACTCCCGCGGTCGGTCACACCTCCGCTGGCGTGGGTCTTTCTTGGACTGGCGCTCGTGCAACTCGTCGTGCTGGTTGCAATGAATCCGCGACGTCTTTCTTCAGAGGAGCGCCGCCTTCGGCTGTTGTCGTTGGCCATCATCATCTGCTTGGCCTTGGCCAACCTCGTTTCTCTCGTTTCGTTACTCGGTCAGCTTTTGGCGCGTGGGTCAGTGGTGGGTGGACGCGAACTCATCGTTGCGGCCGCTGCGGTATGGGCGACGGGGGTGATCGTCTACGGCTTGTTGTATTGGGAGCTTGATGCTGGTGGTCCGCACGCGAGGGCACTCGAAGAATCGCACCCGAACGACTTCATGTTCCCGCAACAGCAAATCGAGTTTCAGGGCAAGACGTGGTACCCGCGGTTCGTGGACTACCTCTACGTGTCGCTGACGAACGCCATGGCGTTCAGCCCAACGGACACCATGCCACTCTCGCGAGTGGCGAAGGTGCTGATGGGTTCGCAATCGCTCATGAGCTTGGCCACGATTGTCGTCGTCGGCGCGCGAGCAATCAATATTTTGGGATAGCGGAATCTTGCGGAGGCGCACATGAGCGATTTCTTGACCGATGTACAGACCCTGCGAGCCCGCGCGCGCGAGCACATCGAGCAGGGGCCGATCACGGCCGCGTACGGCGCCGATCGTCAGCGAGTGATCGAAGTGCTCAATGCTGCACTTGCAACCGAGATTGTGTGCGTATTGCGGTACAAACGGCACTACTTCACCGCTACCGGTCTCAATGCAGGTCCGGTGGCTGCAGAGTTTCTGCAGCACGCAAACGAAGAACAGGCACACGCCGACCAACTTGCGCTGCGGATCACGCAGTTGCAAGGCGAACCGAACTTCGATCCGGAGGGATTAGCCGTTCGAGCGCACAGCGAGTACGACGCCAGCTTGGACCTGGTCGAGATGGTACGAGAGGATCTCGTTGCCGAGCGCGTTGCGATCGCAAGCTACAGCGAGATCATCCGATGGCTCGGCGACAGTGATGTCACGACCCGGCGGCTACTCGAGACAATTCTCGCATCCGAAGAAGAGCATGCGAATGACCTGCTTTCGCTCCTCGAGATCGTTGGCCCGCACGAGCTGCCAGTCACGCGCTAATTCGCGTCAATGCGGTCGGCAATAAAGTTGCTTGACCCTTGTGGCCCGGTGATTGTTCCGCACACCAGTGATGACGTCAGCGTTGAGATTTCGAGGGTAACGCTGCTCGAAGGCTTTGCTGGTGCCGTTGTCAGCAGCCTTCCGTTTTGCTGCACCGAGTACTCGAGCAGTTGTAGTGGTGCATTCTTTGCGGTGGTGTACGAGCCTGGACTCGGGGGAGCGGTGGCGACAGAGTTCTTGCCGGACGCGATAATTGCGCCTTCGCCGTCGACCCGGAAGCTTGCGCCGATGAAGTTCTTGTAGTCGCTGTCCGGCTGGGTGAGCAGTTTTGCGAACAGATAGACCGTAATGAAGTTGTTGCGCGTCACTGCTTTACGTGTCGCGGCTGCGACCTGGACCGGCCCGGAAGAACCAACGATGGTCATAAGGGTCTGCGCCGGACATCCGGACGGCAGTGGGGTTGTGGTCGAAGAGACCGTCTTTTTCGAGCTGCCCCCGCACGCACCAAGGGTGAGTGCGATTGCGGCGATAACTCCCAAGCGGAACAAGCGCATGGGACTTTGGTCTAGCAAAAATCTGCTTCCACTCGTGCGTTTGGGGAACCGGCGTGTCAGACTCCGGGGCCGAAGGGAGGCCGTGTGCCGGTAGCACTCGTCACGGGAGCAAGCCGAGGGGTTGGCGGTGCCGCTGCGCTCGCCCTCGCCGAAGCAGGCTTCGACGTTGCGCTAAGCGCTCGCACCCTCGATGAAGGTGAGCTGCGCGACCATTCACCCACGATTGCGCGTACCGACACGCGGCCGCTATCTGGTTCATTGCAGCAAACGGCTACCGCAATTACAAAGCTCGGCCGGCGCGCGCTGGTCGTCCCGGCGGACTTATTGGACCGAGCATCGCTGAAGTCAACGGTTTCGACGGTGTTAGCCAAGTGGGGGCGAATCGACGCGCTCGTACTCGCGGGCAGTTATGTTGGCCCTGGTGTCGCCGACCGGGTTGTCGATACGTCGCTCGAAACATTGAACGCCCAGATGGAAGCAAATGTCATGGCGCCGCTCACGCTGATCAAGGCGGTGCTCCCACAGATGTTGGAACGCCACGGCGGCACGATTGTGCTCATTACCTCACCGGTCGCAACGACCGAAACGATTGACGCGACGAGCGTGAGTGACGTGGGTTTGGGCGAAGTCATGAGCCGCAGTGCTGCGCAACGGATTGCTCCAGTGTTGGCAACGGAGCTTTCTGGCACCGGAATTCGCGTGTGCAATGTCTTGCCGTGTCCTACTGCCACGGAGCGGGTTGTACTTGCGGCGGCTGACGCGGGCCGTGATACGTCCGATCTCGCTCCGCCCGAAGTGGTGGGTCGGGTCGTTGCTTGGATTTGCACCAACGCGTTGGCGGACCGGCTTAACGGAAGAACCGTTGATGCTGCGCTCGTGTGCGAGGAACTGGGGTTGGTGCCGGGCTGGCCACTTGTGCGTGCATGATGTGGCGATATAACTACGCTCCCTCGGGAGGAGGCTGGCATGGCGAAATGGTCCAACGCGCTCGCTGCTATTCCGGGTTGGGTTGGTGAGATTGCTCACCTCGAGGCGAAACGCTCGATAGCAAACATCGTTGCGTCGCGTGTCAGTGACGGTGATGTGGTCGGCGTGGGCTCGGGTTCAACTGCGTTTCTCGCGCTGCAGGCGTGTGCGGAGCACGCCGTGCATACGGGCATCTCCTTCACCGCGATTCCGACATCCATCGAAACTGCGCAGAGTTGTGTTGCGTTCGGTGTCCCAACCACATCGTTGATGGGAGCCCGACCCGATTGGTGTTTCGATGGCGCGGATGAGGTCGATGGCGATCATCGATTGATTAAAGGGCGCGGCGGCGCGTGTTTTCGCGAAAAGCTGGTGTGGCGATCCTGTTTGGGGACACGGTTGCTTCTCGTCGATGCATCAAAATTTGTTGAGCAACTGGGAAGTACGCATTCGGTTCCCGTCGAGGTGGTTCCAGAGGCGCTGATGCTCGTGGACAGCGCGTTGCGCGCGTTACCGGAGGTCATCGACGTTGCGATTCGGTCCGCTGGTTCCGGGAAAGATGGACCGGTCTTGACGGAATACGGAAACCTGCTCCTCGAAGTGCGATTCGGCAACATCCCAGCAGGGACCGAGGCGCAACTCGACGCAATTCCCGGTGTCGTTGCAAGCGGCCTCTTCGAAGACAATCAACTCGAGATCGTTGCGGCGCAGTAACGGCGGCGGCCGAGCGTCCCTGCTCGACCAACCGCCCACTGTGCGGCGTCGCATCCTGCGACGGATGTCACAGTCCCGAGTGTGCCTCGAGGCGATCGCGATACGAAGAACGAGTAGCGACGGCTGAGCGATAACGGGCGCGTCGGCGATCGACGACTCCACCGGGCCGCGCTGCGGGCGCAACGCGCTCGGGTTCGAGCTGCGATTCGAGTCCATCTCGCAATAAATCAATCGCCTCGGCATGCAGTTGTGAGATTCGGCTCTTGTCGACACCGAGTTCTTCGGCAATTTGGGGCATGGTGCACCCGTCGAAGTAGTAGCGCCGAACCACCATGCGCAGGCGCTCCGGTAGGAGTTCGACAGCGTCGGTGAGATATGCCTGCTGCTCGCGAGACAACATCGTTTCTTCCGGCGTGGCCGATTCCGACAGGAGAAAGTCACCCCGGGATTCGGCTAATGCTTCCGTCGAAAGCAGCGAGGCTTTACGGGCCGCTTCGCTGGCCCGGCGCACCTGTGCAACTTCGATGCCGACAGCTTTCGCGATCTCGCGTGCTTCGGGTTCGCGGCCAAGGGTTTGGCGAAGTTCGTCGGAGGCGCTCGCCACGCGTCGAGTGTCACGGCGGATGCGTCGTGTCGCCCAGTCCCGAGAGCGGAGCTCGTCGATCATGGCTCCGCGGACCCGTTGGCGGGCGAAGCCTTCGAAGGGAACGCCCCGATCAGCGTTCCATGCTTTTGCAGCTTGGACGAGACCAGTCGTCCCGGCACTGATGAGATCGTCTATCCCGACGTGACGCGGGACGCGTGCGGCGAACTCTCGGGCGGTGGCTCGAACCAAATCCATGTGATCGAGCACCAGGTCATGCGGGTCTGCGGACGCCGACCGGTTGCGGGCCATTGTTTTCCTCCGGCTGTATGTTACTCAACAGTAACTTAGATCGGTCGAAAGTCAAGCGGGAAATCCCAAGCCGGCCAATAGGCCAGTGAGCTGGCCTATTCCTGGTGCTGATTGCAGAAGCAAGCACTGGGTACACTTTCGACTACTAATCGGTAACTTCAGCTTGAGTCCGGCGGT